>JBBRHC010000143.1:0-9083 GCA_038223295.1 Opitutales bacterium | reverse complement strand
CTGCCCGCTCACCCACACGCCACTGGTGCGCGAAGCCGACGTCTTCGTCTCGCCGCTTACGGGCATCGCCTACCCCGTCCTGCGCGGTGTTCCGCTATTGCGGGCGGAGCACGCGGTGGTCGCTTCAAAACTTGTCGCGGCACCCGCCCCGGAGCGTGTCGGTGGCGTCTGATTACGATCTATTGCGGGCGCGGACGGCCCGGCGAGCGAGAGAGGAAAGTTTTTCCCTGATGATTTCGCTTTGAGGCCGTCGTGATCGGCTAGAATCTATAAGTACATCGTTCAAAACCATATCTATGAACGATATGTGAATTCATAAATTGCGTTGGTTCCGATCCTGCTATGGATGCGACATCCACTCTATGTGCACCCCGACCCAAGACCTTATCGCCCGCTACAAAACGGAACTCGCGGGCATCACCGAGCTGGTCGAGCCGAGCATGCATCTCTTCGCCCACCTCTGCGAACGGCAGACGGCGGCGGGCATCAAGGGCGACATGCTGGAGATCGGCGTGTTTCGCGCGGGCACGGCCTCGTTGCTCGCGGCGTGCCTTGAGCCCGAGCACCGGATATTCCTGATCGATCCGTTTCAGAACGAAGCGAACAACCGCCAGACCATCGAGCGCTTCGCCAAGGTGAAGCCCGCGCAACTGGTGTTTCAGATCACCGACTCAATCATGGTCAACAAGTGGCGCGAACGGATGCTCTCGCCGCAGGTCCCGCTGCTCCGCTTCGCGCACATCGACGGCGAGCACAGCTATGACGGCGTTTACTCCGACCTCCAACTGGCGCAGCGCTACCTTGCGCCGGGCGGGCTCATCGTGCTCGACGATATTTTCAACATGAACTCGGCGTGCTGCACGCACGCGCTCTTCGACTACCTTCGCGACCAACCACTGATCCACTGCGTCGCGATGGGTTATCGCAAAGCCTACCTCTGCGAGAGCCGCTGGCTCGGGTTCTATCGCAAATTTTTTCTGGGGACGCCCGACCTGCTGGGTGCCGCCGGCATTCATGTGCGCCTCTGTTTCAACGCCTGGGCCAACGAGCGCTCCTACGTCACCTTCAATGACTGCGGGGCCGCCGAGCCCCACTACCAGATCATCGGCCGCCGTTTCCATACGCTGAAAGAAACGCTCGGCACCCTCGACCACTCCTCTTGAACCCCCTTCCCGCCGCCACCATGAGCCTTTCCCCCGAACTCAC
Source organism: Opitutales bacterium (assembly GCA_038223295.1). Lineage (GTDB taxonomy): Bacteria > Verrucomicrobiota > Verrucomicrobiia > Opitutales > Opitutaceae > IMCC26134_A. The sequence goes on along the minus strand of JBBRHC010000143.1, from coordinate 7,877 downwards.
CGCTTTGACCGCCGCCGCCGACTGCGTGGCGTTTGCCAACACCTCCGCAGATCCCGCCGTCGTCACGGCCGCGCTCGAGCGCGCCGCCGCGCTGGACCGCGACTGCCAGCCCGCCCTCATCCACCTCGCCGCGCAGGCGCTCGACCAGGGCGACGGACTGACCACGCTGGCCTACATCGAGGAAGCCGCGCGCGTCGGCCCCTTGCCGGCCGAGGTCGAGCCCTTGCGTGCGCAACTTTTCGCCGAGGCCTCGGCGACGCCGACGGCGATCAGCGATTACCTCGGGATCATCGGACGCCTTCCGGCCGAGCGGACGGCGCGTCCGTTGGCCATCGTGCTGGTGACGAATCTTTTTCCGCCGCAGGAACTCGGCGGCTACGGCCGCATGATGTGGGAATTCGCCCACGGCCTGCGCGCGCGCGGACACACGGTGCGCGTGCTCACGGCCGACATCCCGCAGTTCGCCAAGCCGGCGACCGAAGACGAGGTCGCGATGGAGGAAAACGTCATGCGCACGCTGGCTTTGCTCGGCTCGTGGGAGGGCGGACGCGCCGTGCTCCTCAAGGATCGCAGCGAGCAACTGCGCCGCCTGCGCGACAACGCCGCGCGGGTCCGCACCGCCGTGATCAAACTCGGGGCCGATCTCGTGCTCGCGGGCAACCTCGACTTGCTCGGTGTGAGCATCATCGAACCCGCCTTGAGCCGCGAGGTGCCGGTTTTGCACGCGCTCGCCAACGCCGCCCCGGGCTACCCGGTGCAGGAACAACCGCTGCAGGCCCACTACTGGGTGGCCCCGTGCAGCGACTGGAACGGCACGGTGTTTCGCCAGGCGGGCTTCACGCCGACCCGCGTTGATACGCTTTACCCCGGTGCGCGGGTGGATCGTTTTTTCCGCCTGCTGCTGCCCGAGGCGGGTCGCCTCCGGCTGTGCTACGCGAGTCTGGTGATGCCCTACAAAGGCGCGCACACGTTGATCGATTCGCTCGTCGCGTTGCACCGTGCCGGGGTGGATTTTACCGCCGAGATCGCCGGCGACGCGCCCGACCCGGCGTTCCTCGGAAAACTGCGCGCAGTCGTGCGCGACAACGGCCTCGAAGCGAAGGTGGCGTTCACCGGTTTCCTCAATCGCGACGGACTGAAATCGCTCTTTGCGCGCAGCAACCTGCTGGTTTTTCCGAGCGAGTTCGACGAACCGTTTGGTATTTCCCAAGTCGAGGCGATGGCCGCTGGTCTCGTGGTCTTGTCGAGCGGCACCGGCGGTGCGCGCGAGATCGTGCGCGATGGCGTGGACGGTTTGCTTTTCCGTGCCGGCGACGCGGGGGACCTCGCCGAAAAACTCGCCCGCATCGTCCGCGACCCGCAGCTGTTCGCGGGCTTGCAACGCGCCAGTCAGGCGCGAGCGCTCACTTTTTCGGTGGACCATGCGGTGCGTAAAATCGAGACGCTCGCCGGCGAGATGCAGTCCGCCATCGAGGCGGCGCGCCTGCCGGTCGAATTCATCCCGGCGGCCTGATCGGCCGCTCGCTTCCCGTGCCGCCCACCCTCCGAGCCAACCCGGGTTTCGAGCAACAACTGTCGGTCGCGACCAAACACCACCAGGCCGGCCGCGTGGAGGTCGCTTTCGCCGTCTATCAACGCTTGCAACCGCTCGCCCCGCAGGATTTTCGCGTGCCGCACTTGGGCGGACTTGCGCTGTATCAGCTTAACCGATACGCCGAGGCGGTGAAGTGGCTGGGGCGCGCCGCGCGCCTGCAACCCCGCTCGGGCGCGACCCGCATGTGCCTGGGGCTTTCGCTTGATCGCCTCGGTAAGATGGAGGCCGCCGCCGGCCACCTGCGCGAAGCGGTGCGTCTCGAACCGGGTAACGCCGAGGCTTGGACCAATCTGGGCGGGTTTCTTTTTGCGCGCGGCGACGTGGCGGGGGCGATCGATGCGCACCGCCGCGCCGTACAGGCGAATCCGCGTTTCGTGATCGGCTGGTGCAACCTCGGCCGCACCCTCATGCAGGCGGGCCGCACCGCAGAAGCCCTCGTCGCCCACGAAAGCGCTCTCGCGCTCGCCCCCGGCGACGCACACGCCCGCAAAGGCCGGGCCCAGGCCAACAACGGCTGTCACCGGCTGGATGCGGCGCTGGCTGATTTCGAGGCCGTGATCGCCTCTGATCCCGCCGACCACGAGGCGGCCAGCCTTCGCCTTTATTTGCTGCACTTTCTGGACGGGTTGCCGGCGAGCCAGCTCGCGCGTGAGCACCGGGAGTTTGGCGCGCGGTTTTCGGCGAATACTCCGCGCACGTTTGCGACGGTGCGCGATCCGGACAAGCGGCTGCGCGTGGCGTTTTTGTCTCCCGACCTGCGTGGCCACTCGGTGGCGTTTTTCCTTCGGCCGCTGCTGGCGCATCTGAACCGCGACGCGTTTGAAATCGTGCTCTATCACGACAGCGCCCTTGAGGATTCATTCAGCGCCGCGTTGCGCGCGCATGCCTCCATCTGGCGCAACGTGCACGCGTGCACCGATGCGGAGCTGGAGTCGCTCGTGCACGCCGACGCGCCCGACATCCTGGTCGAGCTGGCCGGCCACACCGCGTTCAAGCGCCCGCTGCCGCTCGCGCGTCGGCTCGCGCCGGTGCAGGGAACGTATCTCGGTTATCCGAACACCACGGGGCTGCCGACAATCGACTTCCGCCTCACCGATGAACGCGCCGATCCCTTCGGATCGGCGGATGAATGGCACTCGGAAAAACTGCTACGTTTCAGTCCTTGCGCATGGGCCTACGAACCTCCCGCGCAGGCTCCCGCCGTGGCACCGCCGCCTTGTCTCGCCGACGCGGGCGGAGTGGTGACCTTCGGCTCTTTCAACAATGTGATGAAACTCTCGCCCGCGACCTTGCGCCTCTGGGCGCGCGTGCTCGCGGCGGTGCCCGGCTCGATGTTGATGCTCAAAGGAAACGTGCCGGATGCGGAAGAATTTCGCGCACGCATCGCGCAGGCCGGATTGCCGCCCGAGCGTTGCCACCTGCTGCCGCGCACGGCAGGGCTGGTCGAGCATCTGGCGACTTACGGGCGGATCGACATCGCGCTCGACCCGGTGACCTACCACGGCACGACCACGACCTGCGAAGCCCTGTGGATGGGGAGGCCGGTGGTGACCCTCGCCGGGGAGGGCCATGTGCGTCGCGTCGGTGTGTCGTTGCTTACGACGGCGGGGCAGGGGGATTGCGTCGCCCGAAGCGAAGATGAATTTGTGCAGATCGCCGTGCGCCTCGCGGCCGATCCGTCCGCGCTGGCGGCGCGTTGCGCTGGTTTGCGGGATGCGCTGGCGTCGTCGTCCCTGTTGGATCACGCGGGGCAGGCGAACCGATTCGGCGAGGCGCTGCGCGGGCGCTGGCGGGCGTATTGCCATGGCGAATATTGATCCGCTGCCTCGGTTAAAAGAGGCGCTGGCGCACCATCAGGCCGGACGTCTGGAGCAGGCGGCCCGGCTCTACGCGGATGTGCGCCGCCTCGCGCCGCGCAACTTCGACGCGTGGCATCTGGGCGGCGTGGCGGCGCATCACCTCGGGAGGCAGGACGAGGCGGGCGCGTCGCTCGCGCGGGCCTTGCAACTGTCGCCCGAGTCGCCGCCCGCGTGGCGGCATCTCGGGCTGGTGCAACTGGCGCGCCGGGAGTTTACGCAGGCCGAGCAAAGCCTGCGGCGCTCGCTCGCCCGCGACGCGCTTTCCGGCGAAAGCTGGGAGGCCCTTTCGATCGCGCAACATCACCAAGGACGTCTGGCCGACGCGTTGCACTCCGCCGGACAGGCCGCGCGCTTGCGTCCGGATGCGGCGGGTCTCGGTGAACGCGTGGCCGCGCTGACCGCCGATCTGCACGGTTACCGCGCGGCGCTGCCGTTGCTCGATGCGGCGGTCAAACGCTGGCCGGCCCATGCGCCCGCGTGGAAGAATCTCGGCGTGGCCCTCGCGGCGTTGCACGAACCGCTGCCCGCGCTCGCCGCCCTGGACCGCGCGCTGGCGCTCAATCCCGAGTTCACCGCCGCGCGACTCGGCCGGGCGATGGCGTTGCAGGAGGCTTTCCGGCTGCCCGAGGCGATCGCCGATTACGAGGCGGTGTTGGCGCGCGAACCGGCGCATCCGGAGGCGCGGAGCGCGCGGCTTTATGCGCTGAACAACCTCGACGACATCACGCCCGCCGCGCTCTGGGAGGCGCATCGCGACTATGGGCGGGTGCACGGCGCGCCCGCTCCGCGCGCGCTGCCGCCGGTCGCGCACGCAGGGCCGCTGCGCGTGGCGATTTTGTCCCCCGATTTGCGCCGGCACGCGGTCGCCTCGTTCTTGGAACCGTTGCTCGCGTTTTGTCCACGCGCCCAGGTCGAAGTTTGGTTGTATCACGACCATGCCGTCGTGGATGAAGTGAGTGCACGGCTGCTGGCGTTGGGCACCCGTTGGAAGAATTTCGCGGGACAGCCTCACGCGGCGGTCGAGGCCGCGATTCTGGCCGACGCGCCCGATGTACTCATCGAACTCTCCGGGCACACCGGGGGCAACCGCCTCCCGGTGCTGGCGCGCCGCGTGGCGCCGGTGCAGATCACGTATTTGGGTTACCCGAACACGACGGGACTGGCCGCGGTGGATTACCGCTTCACCGATGCGATCGCCGATCCCGAGGGCGCGGCCGACGCCCGGCACGCGGAAAAACTCGTGCGCTTTTCCCCCTGTGCATGGGCTTGGCAGCCGCCGGAAGACTCGCCCGAGCCCTCGCTCGCCGAAGGGCGCGCGTTCACCTTTGGATCGTTCAACAACCCGGCGAAACTCAGCGCCCGCACCCTGCGCCTGTGGGCCGGGGTGCTGCGCGCCGTGCCGGGCTCGCGCCTGCTGCTCAAGGGGCACGGGCTGGACGCACCCGTGATGCGCGAGGCTCTTGCGGCCCGTTTCGCCGGGGTCGGCGGTGAGCCTTCGGCGCTCGACATGCTGGACCGCGTGCCTTCGGCGCGGGCGCATCTGGAACTTTACGCCCGGGTGGACGCGGCGCTGGATCCGTTTCCCTATCATGGCACGACCACGACCTGCGAAGCGCTGTGGATGGGCTGCCCGGTGGTCACGCTGGCCGGAGACGATCACCGCAGCCGCGTGGGGGTTTCGCTGCTCACCGCGTGCGGCCATCCCGAATGGATCGCCGCCGACGAGGACGAATACGTGCGCATCGCGGCCGGGCTTGCCTCCGCGGTGCCCGCCCCGCGCCGCCGTCTGCTCGCCGGCGCCCCCGCCGACCATGCCGCGCAGGCGGGCCGGTTCTGGTCCGCCGTGCGCGTGTGCGCCGCACAGAGTATCCTTTAGGCCGATATAAGTTGATCCATTCGCGGATCGGCTGACCGGGTTGAAACAGACGACCTGATTATTTCGATTTTCACGCTAAAGCCGCCGCGCAATGCGCCGTATTAGTTGGCATCTGGAGATCAAACCTCCGGCCGGATCGGCTCGAATCCTTCTTCGACCCGTCGCCCTACGGACAGGGCAGTTTAATCAAGGAAGATCATCATGTCTGTCGTCATTAACACCAACTACTCGGCCACGATTGCCTCTAACAATCTCGCCACCTCTAATTCCATGCTGCAAAAGAGCCTCAACCGGCTCTCCAGCGGCTCCAAAATCGTAAGCCCCGCCGACGATGCCGGCGGACTCGCGGTTTCCATGAAACTTTCCGCAACGGCCAAGCGCCAGGGCGCGATCGCTCAAAACATCGGCAACGCCGTGTCGCTGCTACAAACGCAGGACGGCGCCCTCAAGGTCACCGGCAAGATTCTCGAGCGCATCGGCGAGCTCAAGACTCTGTTCAACGACGTCACCAAGAACGGTAACGACAAGGCCAACTACCAGACCGAGTTCGCGGCCTTGCAGGACCAGCTCACCGCCGTCACGACCGAGTCGTTCAACAGCATCGCCCTGTTCGGCACCGGCGCGTTAAGCGTCGCCGTGACCGAGGATGGCGCCACCGCCATCAGCCTCGCCGCCCGCGACCTGTCCTCGTCCGCTTCGGGCATCGGCACGATCACCACGGGTGGCACGAGCACCACGCTCGCCACTGTCTCGCTTGCTTCGATCTCCACCGCCATCGAAAACGTCGCCACGTTCCGCGCCGGCAACGGCGCCGAGCAAAGTCGCTTCGGTTTCGCCAGCGATCTTGTGACCGTCAACAAGGCCAATCTTGAAGCCGCCACCAGCCGCATCACCGATGTGGACGTGGCCCAGGAGTCCACACAACTCGCCCGCTACAACACCTTGGTCCAGGCCGGCACTTCGATGCTGGCTCAGGCCAACCAGAGCGCGCAGACCGCGCTCAAGTTGCTCCAAGGCTAAAACGCCCTCCGCGAGTGATTGACCAGGGGGCCGCACCCGCTGCGGCCGGCCCCCTCCTGTCCTCTTATCAACAGCATGTGTAAGTGTCCGCTTCCCGATCCCGGCTACCACCGGCAGCCAGTTCACTTTCCCTTGAAAGGGTAACGCTTTGGGGCATTTGCCCCGGACGGTTTGATTCAGGCCGACTCACTGGATTCGTGGCGACGACGGACGTCGCAATTCATCAAGGAAAGATACTACCATGGTTGTCATTAATACCAACTCCACGGCCACGATTGCCTCCAACAATCTGGCCACCTCCAATGCACAGTTGCAAAAAAGCCTTAACCGGCTTTCGAGCGGCTCGAAGATTGTGAACCCGTCGGATGATGCCGGTGGTCTCGCGGTTTCTCTGAAGCTGAGCGCCACCGCGAAGCGTCAGGGCGCCGTCGCCAACAACATCGGCAATGCCGTCTCCCTGCTTCAGACGCAGGACGGCGGTCTCAAGGTCGCGGGTAAAATCGTTGATCGTATCAGCGAGCTCAAGACGCTCAATGGTGACGTCACCAAGAACAACAGCGACAAGGCGAACTACCAGACCGAGTTCGCCGCCTTGCAGGGCCAGCTCACCGCCATCGCCGGTGAGAAGTTCAACAGCATCGCCCTCTTCGGCTCCTCCGCGCTCAGCGTGGCGGTAACCGACGACGGCGCCACCAGCATCAGCCTCGCCGGACGCGACCTCACCTCGTCCAGCACGGGCGTCGGTGCGCTGACCTCCGGTGGCACGAGCACCACGCTCAGCTCGGTGTCGCTGACCTCGATCACCTCCGCGCTCGAGAATGTCGCCACGTATCGCGCCGCCAACGGCGCGGAACAGAGCCGCCTGGGTTTTGCCAGCGAGCTGGTGACCGTTAACAAAGCCAACCTGGAAGCAGCCAACAGCCGCATCACCGATGTGGACGTGGCCCAGGAATCGACGCAACTCGCGCGCTGGAATACCCTGGTCCAGGCTGGCACCTCGATGCTGGCCCAGGCCAACGGCTCCGCGCAGACCGCGTTGAAACTGCTGTCCTAAGGTCAGTTGACGACATCCTGAGTGGGTTCCAAGAAACCCCGTTCGCCCAGGCGGACGGGGTTTCCCTGTTTTGGGACGGGGGCGGTTCGCCGCAGACGTGATGACGGACGGGTGACCGGCATCGGCCGAGCGAGCCATGAGGCGCTCAATGGCCTTCGCGGCGATGAACTCTTGGGGTGTCGAGGTGCTTCCCGGTGCGCACTCCGTGGAGGCGACCGTCCACTCTCGGCGTGACCACACCGTTGCGGTTTTTCAAAATCGGGTGAGGGCAAGGGTTGAACGCCCCGTGTCGAAGTTGCCGCATGGACTGCGCGACCTAGTTTGATGCAAAACTTAACCCGAAATCCGGAGTAGGAGCCGATGAGATGGCGCAAGAAGTTGGATCAGATGGTCGTTCGTGAATCCCGAGGTGCACTGAATAGTGCATTGAGCGGGTGAACGAACGAGCAGATGACCAGCAGATTGCGCCAGATC
>JBBRHC010000142.1:0-9120 GCA_038223295.1 Opitutales bacterium | reverse complement strand
ATGATCAGAGGCCAATGATTCATGGCCAATGCGGGGGGTGGGGACCGGCGGCGGAGGCGCGGGGTGGATCGGGGAGCGCGGAGGGATTGACGGGTGGGGTTTTTACGGGGCGAGCGGCAGGCGGATGCGCATGGTGGTGCCGGCGGGGCCGGTGGCGTGGAGGGTGATGTCGCCGTGGTGCGAGACGAGGATGCGCTTGGCGATGGCGAGCCCGAGGCCGGTGCCGTCGGCGCGACCGGAAAGGAAGCTGTCGAAGATGTGGGCGGCGAGCTCGGGCGGCACGCCGCGACCGGTGTCGACGACATCGACGACGACCTGCTTCACGCCATCGTGGACCTCGGCGCCGAGCCGCACCAGGATGGCGCCGCCGTGTTCCATGGCCTGGGTGGCGTTGAGGAGAAGATTCAGCAGGACCTGTTGGATCTGGCCTTTGTGGACGTCGATGTGGATGGGCTTTTCGGGCGGGTCGAAACGGAGCTGGATCTTGCTCTGGGCGAGCTTCAGGCGGATGAGCACGAGGGTGTCGCCGATGAGGTCGGCGATGCTCCAGCGCGAGTGCATGGAGGAGGGGGCCTTGGCGAACTGGAGCACGCGGGAGACGATGGCTTCGAGCTGGTCGAGTTTTTCGCCGATGACGCGCACATCGGTGCGGCGGGGATCGTTGGCGGGGAAATCGAGGTCGAGGTAGCCGTAGAGGAGTTTGATGACGGTGAGGGGATTGCGGATTTCGTGGGCGATCTCGGCGGCGAGCAGACCGAGGGTGGTGAGCTGCTCGTTTTTGCGCAGGGTGTCCTCGCTTTGGAAGACGCGGCTGTAGAGGCGCGAGTTTTGCAGGGTGACGGCGGCGAGGCTGGCGAAGGCGGCGAGGAGGCGTTTTTCGTCGTTGTTGAAGCGGTGCGGGTGGTCGGTGAAGACCGCGAGCACGCCGATGGCCTCGTTTTCCCAGAAGAGCGGCACGGCGAGCAGGGAGCGTAGGGCGGGGTGGCGGGGCAGGTCCACGACGTCGAGGAACTCGGGGGCCTGGACGTTGAAAAACTCCAGGTTGCGGCGGGTGCTGAGCGTGCCGGCGACGAGGCAGGTTTCGAGCGGGAGATCGCCCTCGGGCGCGACCAGGCCGGGCCCGCCGTCGAGGGAGACGGCGCGGAGGCAGCGGCGGGCGGGTATGTATTCAAAAAGCAGCGACGCGTGGGCCGAGAGCAGGCGGCGGGTGTCGCGGGTGACGGCGTCGTGCAGCTCCTTGCGCTCGAGCTTGGTGACGAGGGTGAGGCCGGCGCTGACGAGGTTTTCCAACTGCCGTGCCTTGCCGCGCAGGTGTTGCAGTTGCCAGAGCCGGAGCAGGACGGCGGTGGACTCCCCGGCGAGGGTGACGAGGCCGGCGAGGTGGGTGGCGTCGAAGCCGTGGAGCGTGTCGCTGTCGAGATTGATGACGCCGAGGATCTGGCCGTTTTCGGGGATGAGCGGGGCGGTGACTTCGGCGCGCACCGCGGGGCGCACGGGAATGTAGCGCGAGTCGGCGCGGACGTCGGGCACGAGCTGGGGGCGACCGTGAAAGGCGACCCAGCCGGTGATGCCCTGGCCGGGGCGGAGGGCGACCTCGTCGATGTCGGCGGGCATGCCGCGGTGGACTTCGATCTCGAGTTTGCCGGTGTCGGGGTTGAGCAGGGAGATGGTGCCGGAGGCGGCCCCGAAGTGGGCGATGGCGAGGCGCAGAATCTCCTCCATGGCGACGCGCGGGCTCTCGGCGGTGGCGGCGAGGCGGCTGATGGCGTGCAGCAGGGTGGCGTCGGCGAGTGGCGGAGGCGGGGTCGGAGCGGAGGGCACGGCACGGACTTTGCGTGGACTCGGCCCGGGGTAAAGCGCGGCGGAAAAGGCGGGGGCGAATCCGAAAACGGCGAAGGCGGCGCGCGTCTCGCAAGGGCGGTGGCCGGCCCTGCCTTTCCACCCTTGTTCAGCAAGGGTTTGTCCCTTGCCGGCGGGCGCGTCGCCATCCCGGCGTCGGTTGGTGGTCGTGCCGGTGCGCCGCGCCGAGATCGCGCCTGTCGCTGAAAACCCGGGTCGGCTACTCTTGAAGCGGGGAACGGGGCTTATTCCAATTCGCTTTCAAAGTGATTCTAATTGGCCGAGGACGGCCAACCCTACATCAGAAGCTTTGTGCAGCGTTGGCCGTCCCTGGCCAATTTTTGATGATAGTCTCATTTCTGATCGCGAATTAGAATTAGCGGCTGGCGACGCGGGCGGCGCGTTCTTCCCGGCGGAGGGCGAGTAGTTCGCGCAGGATGCCCGCGCCGTGGCGCCGGAGGTTGAGGTGGCCGTCGGGCTGCTCGTGCCAGGCGATGGGCTCGACGCGCACGGTAATGTCGGCGCGGCGCAGGGCGAGGAGCAGGGCGAGGTCGAGGCAAAACCCGTGCGGCCGCAGGTCGGCGGAGATGCGCCGGTAGGCGGACGCCGTGACGATCTTGAACCCGCACTGGGTGTCACCCGCGCTCACGCCAATCAGGAGGCGCGTGACCGCCGCAAACAGGGCGGCGCTGAGACGGCGGAGCGGGGTGCGACTGACTTGGGGGTTTGACGGGATGCCGGCCGGGCGGTTGGCGGCGTCGTCGTGCGGCGCGCGCGAGGCGAACCAGGCCCCGGGTGCGCCGGTGTGGGCACCAGTGCCGGCGATTGGGATGGTTGAGACCCTATCGGCCTCGGCGACATCGGATGTCGCGCTGATCGTGGTGAACAAACGGCGCACCTCGCGGGCCGACACCGCGCCGTCGGCGTCCACGAAGGCCAGCCAACGGGCCGGACCGGGCTGTCGCCAACCCGCGAGGATGGCGCCGCCCTTGCAGGTGTTTTCCTCCAGGCGAAGCGGCGGGAGCAACCGGCAGCGCCCGGCGGGCGCCGTCGTGGGGGTCGAGGCTGGCGCGGCGGCCGGGGTGGTGGCCGGGGGCGGCGTCGGAGGGGCGCCGAGTTCGGCGGCCAGGACTGTGCGCAAGGCCTGCCAGTCGGCGGGTGGGGAGCCGTCGTCCACCACGAGGATGTCCACGCCGGGCGCGAAATCCGCCAGCGTGGAGCGCAGCTCGCGCAGGAAGGGGGGCAGGCGCCTCGCCTCGCGGTAAGCGGGGATTACGAGGAGAAAGGCGGCGGCGACAGGCGACATCGGGGTTGGGCCAGAATCGCGGTGCGGGCCTACTTCAGTTCGCGAATGCGGATGTTACGGAAACTGACCAAGTCGTTGTGGTCCTGGAGGGCGATGTGGCCGCGGGGAAGGGTCGCGAATTTGGTCATCTTGTTGAACTTGCTGCCGGCGATGAGCGCCTTGCCCTCCGGGCTGGCGAGGTCCGTCTCGACGACCAACACGCCGTTGAGCCAGTGCTCGATGCGCCAGCCCCGGATGAGGATGCGAACGGTGTTCCACTCCCCCACGGGCTTGGTGTGGTCGGCGGGGGGCGCGACGAGATCGTAGAGCGCGGCGGCGCGGCGGGAGGGCTTGAAGCGATCATTGGCCTCGAGGTTGTCGAGGACCTGGCACTCGGGCCCGGTGTGGAAGATGCGGGGTTCGGACAAGCCCACGCGGTAGAGGATGCCGCTATTGCCGGCGGCGCTGATTTTCCAATCCAGGACCAGCTCGAAATCGCCGAACTCCTCGGCGGTGATGATGTCGCCGCCCTTGTCTATGCGGGTGAGCTCGCCGTCGGCCGCCTGCCAGCCGGCGGGAGGGGTTTCGGATTTCGGCGAACGCCAGCCGGCGAGGGATTTGCCGTCGAAGAGGAGCCGCCAGCCATCCGCTTTTTCGGCTTCGGTGAGCGAGGGTGCCGCGGGGGCGGTGACGGCGGCGGGCGCCTCGGCCTGGGCGGGGGCCGGGCCGGCGCAGGCGAGGGACAGGCAGGTGAACAGGAGGAGGCGGGAAGCGTTCATGACGGGATGCGGAGTGGGTTGAAAGGATATGCGGGGCAGGGCGGCGGAAGGCGGCGCGAGCCGAAAGGGGAGGCAGTGGGAACATCACCGCGCCAGGGTCTTTACAACTTCAAAGCGCGACGCGTTCGCGGCGTCAGCTCGCCGCCAGACGTTCCCGGTAACGGCGCGGGCTCATGCCGTGCAGGCGGCGAAACACGTGGAAAAAATGGCTCAGGTTTTGGTAGCCCGCGTCGAGCGCGATCTCCGTCACCGGACGCGAGGTCATGCGTAACTGGAACGCGGTCTGCGCGATACGCAGGCGGTTGACGTATTCGCTCGGCGTGATGCCGAGGGTGGCGCGGGTGGTGCGCGCCACGTGTTCGGGCGAGCGTCCGGCGAGTCGGAAAAAGGCCGGCACGCCCTCGCTGAGCATCCCGGGTTCACGCAGCCGCCGACAGGCCTCGGCCAGCCAATCCGGCGCGCCCGCCAGGCCCTCCTCGTCGCGCGGCGCGTCGAGCGCGGCGAAGACGCCCAGGAGGAAAAACTCGAAGTGCAGGCGGTCGCGCGGGGCCGTCGCGAGGCGATCCGCCGCGGCGTTAAGCGCGTGCAGGCGCGCGCCGTCCACGCGCGTCGCGGCGCGAGCCGCCGGGGGCGCCCAGAACCAGCGCGTCTCGCCGCCGAAGTACCGCGCGCGCAGCCACTCGACCACCTCGGCCGGGAAGGCGATGTTCGTGATGGTGAGCGTGGCCTCGCCGTTGGCCTCCAGCGTGTGCGCATCTTCCGGCCGGACGCACCAGAGGTCGCCGATTTGCAGGCGGTGGCGGAGGCCGTTGAGCTCGTGCCAGCCGTCGCCGGCGCTCACCCAGAAAATCTCGGCGAAGTCGTGGGTATGCATCCGCAGCGCGCGCCGGCGAGTGTGGTCGGGCCGCGACACGTGGCCGTATTCGCCGGGAGCGACGATGCGGGCGAGCCGGAGTTTTACCACGCCCTTGGATGTCATTAAACCACATAAAAACGTCACCCGAAGCCAAGTCACGTCAGATAATGTTATGTATAGTCCATGCGTATCCCGAACCTCACTACATAAACCCGCCTATCCATTACATCATGTCCATGACCGCCACCCCGCCGCTTGCCGGCCGCCTCAGCCCCGCCGAGGTCGAGCATTACCGCCGCGAAGGCTACACCCTTTTCAATCGGCCCGTGCTCCCCGAGCCGAAGTTCGCCGCGCTGAAAAACTACTTTGAAGGCATCCTAGCCGACCTGCCCGCCACCGAGCGGCCCGAGGCGATGGATGTGCCCCACTTCATGCATCCGAAGCTGCTCGACTGGGCGCTCGACGAGTCGGTGCTCTCGCTGGTCACGCCCATCCTCGGCGAAGATCTCGCGCTCTTCTCGACCCACTTTATCTGCAAACCCACGGGCAACGGCAAACGCGTGCCGTGGCATGAGGACTCCGCCTACTGGAAGGGCAAGATCACGCCCATGGAGGTCTGCACCGTGTGGTTTGCGATCGACCCGTCCACCCGGATCAACGGCTGCATGATGGTCATCCCCCGCACCCACCGCGAGGGTCAGAGCGGCTTTTCCGATTACGAGGCGGTGGATCCGGCGAAGAGCGTTTTCGGCACCGAGATCGTCAAGCCGCACCGCGACGACACGAAACGGGTCTACGTCGAGTTGCAGGCGAACGAGTGCTCGTTGCACGACGCCCGCATCCAGCACGGTTCCGAGCCGAACACCTCCCAAATCCGCCGCTGCGGCTGGACGCTGCGCTTCTGCTCCACGAAGGTGAAGTTTAACCATGCGGGCTTCGACGGCGCGCATCAGGTCTACCTCGCCCGCGGCCGCGACCTGGGTGACAACATCTACGCCGACCCCACCCGCGCCTGCCCGGAGTTGCTCGCCAGGCGCGGCATGTCCACGGCCTACAAAAACGCGCACTGAGTCGGGTGCGTTTTTAAACCGGGAGGGCGCGGCATCGCGCCCTCCTTTTCCGCCGCCCGGGCGACATCCCCGCTTCTACCTCACCCGTCATGGAACTCATTTTCGCGAAGGCCAAATGGGAGGCGTGGGACCAGCCGTTGGAGCCGTTTCTGGCGCGCGCCGCCGCTTCGGGCTTCACCGCCACCGAGATTTTTATCCCCAGCCTCGCCGAGTCTCCGACCGAGATCGCGCGGGCCCACGCCGCAGCGGGTTTGAAACTCGTCGCGCAGATCATAACCGAGGGCGAGACGCCCGCAGACCACGCCCGCTCCCTGGAGGAGCGCTACCTGCGCGCCATCGCCTGCGCGCCGCTCCTCGTCGATTGCCACACCGGCAGCGACGCCTTCACCCACGATGAAAACCTTTTCCTCTTCGCCCGCGCCTGTGAACTCGAACGCGTCCACGGCGTGCCGCTCTGCCACGAACTCCACCGCGGGCGCGCCCTCTACAACGCACCCGACACGCTGCGCTACCTGCAGGCTCTGCCCGCGCTGCGCCTCAACGCTGACTTCTCCCATTGGCAAGTCGTCCATGAGTGCGGCGGCCTGAGCCGCCACGCCGCCGCCGTGGACGCGGTCATCGCGCGCGCCCACCATATCCACGCGCGCGTCGGTTTTGGCGAGGGTCCGCAGGTCCCCGATCCCCGTGCGCCCGAGTGGGCCGGGCAGGTCGCCATCAACATCGGCTGGTGGCGCCGCATCGTCGTGGCGCGCCGTGACGAGGGCCTCCCGTTTCTCACCATCAGCCCGGAGTTCGGCCCCGCGCCGTACATGCCCACGATCCCGTTTGAAAACCGGCCGGTCGCCGATCCGTGGGAACTCAATTGCTGGATGCGCGACACGTTGCGGCGTGAACTCGCCGCCGCCGCCGGTTGACGAGGCGCGGCAGGGTTTTTTGCGTTCCGGATTCACGTGCGCGGCGCAAAAAGAAGAGCCCTTATCTTTTTGGGATAAGGGCCTTTAAACTGGCGGGATGAACGGGACTCGAACCCGCGACCTTCTGCGTGACAGGCAGACGCTCTAACCAGCTGAGCTATCACCCCGGATGGGGAGAGGTGCGGACCGTAGAATCCGCGCCTGATCGGTCAAGGATCTTTTGGCCGCTTTTTTCACGCCCCGCTCATTTAGGCGAGAAACGACTGGGTGTGCAGGCGATCAGGACCTCGCGCCAAAGGCTCGCCTCGCCGGGTATGCCGTGTTGATCCAGCTCGTCCGCGATGCGGGCCTCCGTCGGCTCGCCCACGACGTGTTTCGGGTCGGCGGGCCATTCGGGGCGCAGTCGGCGGGTCAGCGCCCAGCAGGCCCAGGCGCGGGTGGCGCGCTGGGCGCGGCGGGGCTCGTTCAGGCGGTCGGCGTAGTGTTGGAAATGCACGCGCGGGTTGCCGATGAAGATGTCGGGCGGGGTGTGGGTCAAAAACCAGGCCATCGCGGCGTAGGGCATGGGCCAGGCGATGACCTCGGGCTCGTGGCCGAGCACGGCGGCGCCCATCGCGCGGTCGAGACAGAGCACGGCGCGGGCGGCGAGGCCGCGCTGCCAGAGGGAGTGGGCGTATTCGAGGCAGCTCAGGTAGAAGACGCTGTCGCGGGTCCGGGCATGGCGGGAGAGGTGGCGGTGGTCGATGCCGGCGGGCGGCGTCGGCAACTGCGGACAGGGGGGGAGCGGATGCGCGGACATGCGGTGAAGCGACGAACAACGAAGCACGGCGGCGCATTGTCCAGAGGCCACGACGGAATGCGGCGCGGGCCGCCGGATTTCACGCGCCACGACGCACGATTCTTATGGTCTCGCCACCCCGGTGAGATACCCTGCCGTGGTTTGAACCCCCGCAGATTTTCCGCCAGCCTTTCTCTGTTACCCCACCCCGCATGGTCACGACCCAAACCGTCAACATGAGCGATCTGGCCAAAATGGCCGGTTGCAGCGTAAACACCGTATCTCTCGCGCTGCGAGACAGTAAGCGCATCTCGCTGGCCACCCGCGAACGCATCCAGCAGCTCGCCGCCGAGCACAACTACCGGCCAAATCCGCTGGTGTCCGCCTTCGTGACGTCGCGACGCAAGGCCATGCCGCCCCAGACGATAGCGGTGCTGACCAAGTTTGAAACGCTCGCCCAAAGTTATAGATTGCACTCGTTTTGCCGACATTTGATGGACGGCATGCAGGCCCGAGCGACGGCGCTTGGGTTTCGTTTGGAAGAGTTTACGTGTGCGCTGACGGACTCCCCCAGCCCGGCGCGCTTGACGGAAATCCTTCTGGCGCGGGGCATCCGCGGAGTGATGCTTTTCCCGAGCGGCAGCATATCGGTTTCATTTCCCGCGTTGGATTGGCGGCATTTTGCCGTCGTGGCCGCCGGGTTTCACTCGCGCCATTGGCCGGTGCACCGCACCGCGCTCGATCAGGCGGGCGCGATGGAGACTTGCCTCGACCAGCTTACCGCCCGCGGCTATCGGCGCATCGGCCTCGGCATGACACGCGCTCTCGACGCCCGTTGGGGCTACACCGCGTCCGGCCGATACTTCGTGTGGCAGGCCCGCCAGCTCGGGAAATATTGCATCCCCGTGGTGCCGGGGGAGGATGAGTGCGCGACCGAGAGCGATTTTAAGGCGTGGGTGTTAAAATTCCGGCCCGATGCGGTAATCGTCTATTACGATTTCTACATCACCTACCTCGACGACCTGGAGAAAGAGTACGGTATCAAAGTCTTGCCTGTGACCATGAACAGCTCCGAGCGGCCCGACGTGTGCGGCATCACGCCACGCAGCCAAGACTTGGGCGCCATCTCGATCAGCGTGCTGGCCCGCGAACTTTACCTGAACCACTACGGCATCCCCGCCGTGCCGGAGGTGACGTTGATCAGCTCCGAATGGCATAATGGAGCGCATTTTACATCGCTTGCTACCAGCCCCGACGGAAAGGCGTTGGGGGAAAGTGCTTTCCTCCCGCATCAGGGTCCGTTTTTAACTCAACCGGCGGTTTAAACCGGTGGACTGGGGAATGCCGGGGCATTTGTATTAGGCTTCATCCTCAGACATCCTGAGGTCTCCCGGAATCAAGGTGGGCTGATTAGGCGATAGATGAGGCGGAGGTCGGTGGTTGGGAAAAGGGTTTCAGTGGCGGTGAGGTCGGCGCACAACTGTTCAAGAGCGGCGTCCTGCAAGGCGCTGCCCAAGCGGTGCAACTCCACGGTCAGAGTCTTTTGCGCAGGGTCGGGCCGGAGATTGGCCGGGGTTACAAAAACGCGGCGCATCAACG
>JBBRHC010000141.1:0-9135 GCA_038223295.1 Opitutales bacterium | reverse complement strand
GGAGGCGAGGCGAATCGAGGGACGGCGGGGTGCGGCGACCCCGCCATACACGAGGTGAATCAGGCTTTTAGCGTCGCGATCCATTTCGCGACCCCGGCGCTCAAGGTGTCGAAGGCGCCGTCGGTGGCGGGCTCCTTGAGTCCGTCGAAAAGCGTCCAATGCTCGACGTGCTGGATGGATTGGCCGGGCTCCAACTTGGTGAGCGGGCTCAGGGTCTCGAGCTCGCACATCTCGCCGTTGGTGAAGGTCTCGAAGGCGCATCCATTGTCCGGATACGCCGCGCCGGCGATCACCGGGGCGTATTTGACGAAGGTGGTGCCGCCAAACCAGTAGGCCGACCAGCCGGGATAGTTGGTCAGGCCCAGCTTGTGCGGACGATCGGCCGCGCCGACGTCGATGCCGTAGTAGTCGCGATGCAGGTCCCACACGTCGAGCGAGAGGTCGGTGTAGCTCCAAGGCACCATCGAGTAGGTGGGCAGGAAGTCGCCCTTCGCGTGGTCGCCCTTGGGCGGGAGCGGAACCACTCCGTAGCCGCCGGAGCGGAACATGGTGAGCGCCCAGCAGGCGGTCTCGACGGGCCACATACCCTCGTTGGTCAGGGCGTGGGTGACGCGCACGGTGCGCTCGCCGGAGAGCTCGATTTTCATCGCCTTCAGCATGCCGGTCAGGGGCTCGGTGGGCTGCGCGAGGGCGATGCCATTTTTCAGCGGCTTGATCGCGAGCGGATCGTTGTCGGCCTGGTAGGTGCGCACGCCGTGCTCGGGCGCGTGCCAGAGGCGGTGGCCGCCGCGCAGGAGAAACCCGGAGGGAAAGCCTGGCTCGTCCTCGTCGCTCAGTTCGAGGAACAGGTTGCCGGCCTTGCCCTTCTTGGAGGCGAAGGACGTGATGCGCGGGCCGACGCCCGTGGTGACTTCAAGGGCGAGCGCGCCGGTTTCAATGCGGAGCGCGTCGGCTCCATTTACCTTAATCTTCGAGTGTTTCATAGTCGAAAGCCTCGCCCATGCCCGCGTCCTCGCGGGTCTCCTTGATCTTCCACTTGGGCGTGTGGGCGGGCTGCTCGTCCTCGGCCTTGCGAATGGCGGCGAGCGCGGCCTTGCCGCTGTAGGGCGTGCCCGGAGTGTGCTTCGGCTTGCCCACGAGATCGAAGTAAACCGGGCAACCATCCAGGCCGAATTCACGAACCATGCCGGACTCCAGGTAGCGGCGATACTGCTCGGACAACTTGTCCTCCCGGTTACAGAACAGCTTGATGCGAAAAGGGCGAACGCCGGTTTGCAGCGCGTAGTAGACGCGGAAACGTTTGCCGCCGATGGCGGGCGCCGGCACGCGCTCGGCCATGTCGCCGAGGAGAGCGTTGAGCTTCGCGGTCGGGATTTTTTTATCCAGCGCGCGGTTAAGCTGCACCGCCGCGTTGAGCATGCGGTCCACCTCGTAGCCGCTCATGGCGGAGACGAAGAGCACGGGCGCGCCGGGGGTGAAGAAGAGGCTGGTGCGCAACGACTGCTCGTAGCGGTCGCGGTATTCGCGCTCGGTTTTGTAGTCGTGCAGACCGGCCTCGGGGGCGCAGTCGGGCTCGAGTTTGTTTTTGAACGCGTCGCGCACCACGTCCCATTTATTGACGATGACGATGATGGGTTTGCGCTCCTTGATCGCCTCGCCGGCGATGGCTTTATCCTGCGCGGTCACGCCGTCGATGGCATCGAGCACGAGGAACACGACGTCGCACTTGTTGATGGCGTCGAGCGAGCGCAGGCGGGAGAAATACTCGACCGGCGAGGCGAGCTTGGTCTGGGCCTTGATGCCGGCGGTGTCGATGAGCCGGAATGGGTATTCCTTATGGTTGCGCCCCAGGAAGACGAAGGGGATCTCGACCGCGTCGCGGGTGGTGCCGGGAATGTCGGAAACGATGAGGCGGTCGCTGCCGAGGAGGCGGTTGCTCAGCGAGGATTTCCCTACGTTGGGCCGGCCGATGAAGCAGACGCAAAGAGGTGAATTTGGATCGCGGGAGCCCGGCATGATCGGCTTGCCGTCCTCGTCCTCGGCGGGGCGTTCGGGCGCGGCCGCGACCTCGGGGGCGGGACCGATTTTGTCCAGGATGGCGATGCGGAGATCGGCCTCGCCGCGGCCGTGTTCGGCGGAGAAGCGGATGGGCTCGCCGAGACCGAGGCGATAGGCCTCGCCGACGTCGATTTTGTCGTCGTTAAAGTCCGCTTTGTTGATGACGAGAATCACATCCTTCTTCGCGCGGCGAAGCATGGCGGAGATTTTGGTGTCCAGCGAAGTGAGGCCCTCGATGCCATCGACCACGAAGAGGATGAGATCCGCGGCCTCGATGGCGAAATCCACCTGTTTTTCGGACGCCTTGGTCAGCGCGGCGGGGGAATCACCTCCACGAAGGCCTAGACCGCCGGTGTCCATGAGCGTGAAAGCTCCGTCGGAGACGGAGGCGGAGACGACGTCGCGGGTAACGCCAGGCTGGTCGTGAACGATGGAAATGCGCGAACGAGTGAGCCGATTAAAGAGGCGGCTCTTGCCCACATTGGGGCGTCCGACGATGGCGACGAGGCGTGGCATGGGAGGAAAACCGGGCAGACTACAGATTCGCCGCAAGCCGGCACAAGCCCGCATGTGGTCGCGTTGGGATCACGGTCGGCCGAAGCCGGGCCCGTGATCAGACGGTTCTAGTCGAGTCGACGAGCGATCGCGACGGGCGGGCGCCCGGTCACTCGCCTAGCCGGCCGCCAGCAGCTCGACCTCGAAGACCAAGGTCGCGTTGGGCGGGATGGCGCCGGGGTAGCCGTTGCGACCGTAGCCGAGCTCGGGCGGGATGGTGAGCTTCACCTTGTCGCCGACGACCATGGTGGCGACACCTTGGTCCCAGCCGCCGATAACCTGTTTCGCGCCGAGCACGAACTGGAACGGCTCGCGGCGATCCACCGAGCTGTCGAACTTTTCGCCGGTGGTGAGCCAGCCTGTGTAGTGGACGGTGACGGTCTGGCCTTTGCGAGGAGCGGCACCGGAGCCGACGATGAGTTTTTCGATTTGGAGGGACATGGGATGAGGGGGAGGAAATTTCAAACGCCGGGCACCGGCACGGCCTGTTGGCGGAGGGCAAAGAGGTGCTTGTCGATCTTGTTGGCGGTGATGACGCCGTAGTTGATGGTGCCCAGCCAGCCGCTCATGATGATGCCGACGCTGCCCGCGTGGAAGAGGCCGGGGAGTTTTTCGGAAAGGTTCATCGAGACGGGCAAACCCTCGAACTTGGTGCCGAAACTCGTTCCCGCCAGGTGCGTGGTGTAGCGCTCGATGGTGCGCGGCGTGGCGGCCTCCATCCAGTCGATCTTCGCGCGCACGTCGGGGATGTATTTTTCCAGCGCGACGAGGCTCTCCTCGATCAGGCGGGCCTTGTGGGCCTCGTAGGCCTCGTCCGAAAGATCGTTCCAGTGCGGGTAGCGGCCGTTGAGC
The DNA here is from genome assembly GCA_038223295.1 of Opitutales bacterium. Lineage (GTDB taxonomy): Bacteria > Verrucomicrobiota > Verrucomicrobiia > Opitutales > Opitutaceae > IMCC26134_A. Next base: position 5,670 of record JBBRHC010000141.1, on the reverse strand, counting down.
GAGGCCACGACGGTGTAGCGATCGCCGCCCGGTCGCGTGTCGGGGTAGTAGACGGAGAAGGTGCGGCTGCTGGTGTGCAGCGAGGTGAGTTCCTCGGGGCTGTAGGCGGGCGCCTCGGAGGTGAAGACGAGGTCGCCGATATGCGGGATCCTCTCGCCCTTGCGGATCCCGAAATAGACCTGACACGAGCTGGTGTTGATGCGCACCGCCTCGGCCTGGGCGATGAAATCGGCCGGAAAATTTTCCGCGCCCGCGAGGCGGAAGATGGTGTTCTTGATGTTGGCGTTGGAGAGCACGGCCCGGGCGCGGATGATGCGGCCGCCCCTGGCGACGATGCCGCAGGCGACCTTGCGGCCGTCGAGCTCCTCGACGAGTATCCGCTCCACCAATACGCGCTTGCGCAGCTCGACGCCGTTTTTGCGCAGCTCGGCGGTCATCTTTTCGATCAGCAGGTCGGAGCCGCCCTGGAAGGTGAAAACGCCCGCGCCCATGAAGTTGCTAAACACGATGCCGAAGGTGATGGCGGGGTCGTCGAAGGTGGAGCCGTTTGCGTAGGAGATGGGCTCCATAAGCAGGCGGTGCACGTCGGCGCGGCCGGGGAAAAAGCGCTGCAACATCTCGCCCGTGGTCTCGGGGTTGTTGTCGTAGTAGTTCATCGCGCGCAGGTGCTCGTAGAACGCCTCCACCTCTTCGCGGGGAAGCTGGAACTGCTCGACGAGCACGCGGGTGTAGTCCTCGCGGGTGAAGGTCGTCCAGACATCCATCTGCGGGTTTACGAAACGTACGTGCTTAAGTTGGTGGATGGAGTCGGCGATTTCCTTGGTCCAGTAGCGGCGGCAGCTCTTGATCATGCCGCTGGGGAAACCGTGCAGGGAGATGTCGAAAATGTGCCCGCCCTTGCGCGTGAACCAGGTGGCGAGGCCGCCGTATTGGTAGTGGTGCTCGAGGAGGAGGATTTTGTGCCCGGCCTTGGCGAGCACGTTGGCCCCCGTAAGGCCTCCGAGACCGGAGCCGATCACGATCACGTCGTATTCATCTGCAACACCTTTGAGCCAGTCGTATGCCATGGGGGGAACGGTTAACTGAAAGTCGCGGGTATGCATGCGCAAGGGCGGTTTTTCCCCTGCTTTCGGCGTCGGACTTCCTACGCTGCGCCGCATGGACGAGTCTTCCCCGCCAAACCCGCGCCAGGTGTTGCGCGAGAAATTCGGCTTCGGCGCCTTCCGGCCCGGTCAGGAAGCGGTGATCGGGCACCTGCTCGCGGGGCGCTCGGCGCTCGCGGTGTTTCCCACCGGCAGCGGCAAGAGCCTGTGTTATCAACTGCCCGCACTCTTGCTGGACGGGCTGACCATCGTGGTGTCGCCCTTGATCGCGTTGATGAAGGACCAGACCGACTTTTTGCAGGCGCGCGGCATCGCGGCGGCGCGGCTGGATTCCAGCGTGTCGCGCGAGGCCTTCGGGGCGATCCAGGACGGGCTGCGCACGCGCACGCTCAAGCTGCTCTACGTGGCGCCGGAGCGGTTTTCCAACGAGCGGTTTCTGGCGCGGCTCAAGTCGCTCCGCATCGACCTGCTGGTCATCGACGAGGCTCACTGCATCTCGGAATGGGGGCATAATTTTCGACCCGACTACCTGAAACTCGCACGCCTTTCGCGCGAGCTCGGCGTGGGGCGCGTGCTCGGGCTCACCGCCACCGCCACGCCCGAAGTCGCGGCGGATATCTGCCGCGCCTTTTCCATCGAGCCGGCGGCGCACGTACACACGGGGTTCTACCGGCCCAACCTCTATTTGCGCGCCACGGCGTGCGCGCCGGACGAGCGGCTGCGGGTCCTTTTGGAGCGGCTGCGCACGCGACCGCGTGGCCCGGCCATCGTCTACGTGACTTTGCAAAAAACCGCCGAGACCGTCGCCGCCGCGCTGGCCGACGCCGGATTCCCCGCCGAGGCCTACCATGCGGGCATGGAGGCGGAGGTGCGTGAGGCGGTGCAAAACCGCTTCATGGCGGGCGCCGACACGGTTGTGGTGGCGACCATCGCCTTCGGCATGGGCATCGACAAGGCCGACATCCGCGCCGTCTACCACTACAACCTCCCCAAGAGCATCGAGAACTACGCGCAAGAGATCGGCCGCGCCGGGCGCGACGGGCGTCCCTCGTATTGCGAGATTCTCGCCGCCGGCGCGGACCTGACGGTGTTGGAAAACTTCACCTACGGCGACACGCCGACGCGCGAGGCGTTACGCGATCTGCTCAAGGAACTGCTCGCCCATCGCGAGGCCGGAGCGGTCTTCGATCTCTCCACCTACGAGCTGTCGGCGCGCCACGACATCCGCCAGCTCGTGGTCTCGACCGCGCTCACTTATCTGGAACTAGGCGGCGTGATCGAGGCGACCAGCCCCTTCTACACCACCTACCAGTGGAAGTTTAAACACGAGCCCGGGGTGGTGCTCGGGCGCTTCGATGCGGCGCGCCGGGAGTTTTTGCAGCGCCTGTTCGCCTTGGCCAAAGTGGGCCGCGTGTGGCACTCGGTTGTGCTCGCCGACGCGGCGACCGCGCTCGGGGGCGAGCGGGAACGCATCGTCAAGGCCCTCACCTACCTGGAGGAACGCGGCGACCTCGAGCTGCAGGTCGCGGGCGTGCGCCAGGGCTACCGCGTGGCGCGCGTGCCGGAGGATCTGGCGGCGGTGTGGCGCGAGCTTTGCGAACGCTTCGCCGCGCGGGAAAAGAGCGACCTCAAACGCAGCGCCGCCGTCTCCGCGCTGCTCGGTGGCGAGGGCTGCCTGGTGCGCCGCCTGCTCGGGTATTTCGGCGAGGAACCGGGACGCGATTGCGGGCACTGCGGACGCTGCGACGGCGAGCCGGCGGTGGCGCTGGAGCGCGCGACGCCCGCGCTGGCGCTGCCGGCGGAGACACTGGCGGAGCTGCGCGCCCGGCATCCGGAGGCGCTGCGTGCGACGCGGCAGGTGACGCGTTTTATGTGCGGCATCGCCTCGCCCGCGCTGGTCAAAGCCAAGCTCACCCGGCACGCGGCGTTTGGCTCGGCGGGCGACGTGCCCTTCGCGCATGTCGCGGCGGCGGTGAAATCGCTCGGGGTGTAACCGGAAGTAATGTCAGGGGCCGCTCCTCTGGCGTGGCACGGGCGTCCCGCCTGTCAGCGAATGGGCATCCTGCCCATTCACTGGCGATCCCCTGGGCGGGACGCCCATGCCACTTTCGATCCGCTGACATCACTTCCGGTTACACCCAAATTGCACGGGGAGTGAACAGCGGGCTTGCACGGGCGCACGGCGCCGCGCATCACTGCCGGACTTCGCATGTCCTTCCACGCAAATGTAGCCAACCGACGCAGCGTACGCCTTATTTGGGGCGGACGCGGGTGTGCGTTGGCGGCGACGGCGTGCTGAACTGACAGCACAGACCAAACCGATCCGAACCGCACCCTTACCGGTGCGGTCTTTTTGTGTCGCACCGGCGGGCGCCCACCACGCCATGTCCTCCCTCGCCTCCGCCCGCTCCGGCCGCCGCCTCATGTTTGGCGCGACGGTCTGCTTCATCGCCAACATCCTGCTCATCCGCGCGCTCGGCCAGGGCGCGAGCGACGTATGGGTGATCAGCGCGCTGCGCTTTGCCGCCGGGCTGGCGCTCTGCGTGGTGTTTCAAAGCCGCGCGCTCGATGTGCGGGCCCTCTGCACCAAGCCGCGCCTGATCCTGCGCGGGCTGATCGGCTCGGCGGCCACCTACGGGCTCTATCTGTGCATCGGGCACTTAGGCGCGGGGCGGGCGATTTTTTTGAGCAACACCTACGTCGTGCTCTCCGCGTTGCTCGCGGTGGTGATGCTGGGCGAACCCTTTCGCCGACCCCTGGCGGTGGGCGCGGTAGCGGCCTTGCTCGGGCTGGGTCTGCTCACGGGAGCGGTCTTCGGCGAGCTGCGCGTGGGCGTCTATGACCTCGTGGCGTTGGGAGTGGCGCTGGCCTCGGCGTGGGTCGTCGTGACCATCCGCCAACTCCACCAGGAGGGCGTGGCGACGGCCACGATCTTTGCCGCGCAGTGCGTTTACGGGCTGGTGTTGTGCGGGCCGTTTTTGATCGCGGGGGCGACCGTGCCGAGCTTCGGCGCGGGGCTCGGATTGGTCGTGGCCGGTCTATGCGCGGGCGCCGGGCAACTGGCCATGACGAGCGCCTACCGCGATCTTTCCGTGGCGGAGGGCTCCCTCATCCAGACCCTGGTGCCGCTCGGCATCGCGGCGGGTGGCGTGGTGTTTTTCCGCGAGACGCTGGGCTGGGCGGATTTCGGCGGGGGTCTGCTCATCGTGGCGGGCTCGGTGCTACCCACCTTGATGATCCCGACGGGGACGCGAACCGAGGCGAAGCCGAACTCTTAGACGGCGGGGGCCTAAAGACGTCTCGCACCCGCACGAGAGATTTTGAACCCTCGGCGCATGCAAACTCGGGTTATCGGCATCGACGTGGGCGGGCCAGCAAAGGGCTTTCACGCGATCGTATTACAAGGCACGGATGCGGTGGCGCGCCTCCGCACCGCCGATCCCGCGGCGCTCGCGGCGTGGTGCGTCGCGCAACATGCCTCGGTGGTGGCGGTGGACGCGCCCTGTCGCTGGCGCGGGCCGGGCCTCGCACGCGCGCCGGAGCGCGAATTGGCGGCGGAAGGCATCTCATGTTACTACGCGCCGACGGAGCAGCGCGCGAGGGAGCATGCTTTTTATCAATGGATGCTGCCCGGAGCGGCGCTTTATACGGCATTGCTCCCTCATTTTCCCGTCTATTGCGGCGATGTGGCGGAAGGGCCGGTCGCGATTGAGACCTTCCCCCAAGCCGTGGCCTGCGCGCTGGCCGGCCGGCGAGTCTCCGCGAAGGAGAAGCGCCGGGTGCGTCGCGATCTGGTGGCGCGCGCAGGTGTATCAACGACCGGGCTCGGCTCCATCGACGACATCGATGCCACGCTCTGCGCACTAGCCGCCGCCTCCTTTGCACGCCGGGATTTCAGGGCCTACGGAGATGGCGTGGACGGTTTTATAATCGTCCCGAAAAATCGGTTATAAGATCTTTCAAGGGGGAATCCATACATGGGCACTTTGAAAAATAGGTTTTCTCAAAACCGGGTAAAAATAGTTACATCACCATTTAGCGTTGGTTCGGGAGTTGTCGATTTTAAGGAATTTTCCTTATTAATCCATTTCTTTACAATGTTTTATGAAATAATCCTTGGCATTTAGGCACACTTCGCCATGGAGGGCACTCGACCAAGTTTGATGAGTTGAACGTAACGCAGGAAATTATACGTCAGGTTACTCAAACCGATGCCGGTAGCATTCCGATTCAGGCCAATATATTCTTGTTCGGGGCCACCCATGCTGTTCTCAACACAACCAAAAATATGTTCAATCTTGCAACGGATCTGGGATTTTAAGCGATTCAGTTCTATATGCAGCTCATTCAATGGAAGATTTCCAGCACCTTTTTCGTGAATGAAATTTTTAATTCCTAATTCCTCCATTTTCTGGTCAGTCGCGGCACTTTTATATGCGCTATCTGCAAATACGGCTTCAGCTTCTTTCTCTTTGTTCACCAACGATGGAAACTCTTGTGAGTCGTGCACTGAAGCATCAGTAACAGTGTAATCCGTTATAATAACGGATTCGGCATCAGCTCGAAC
>JBBRHC010000140.1:0-9155 GCA_038223295.1 Opitutales bacterium | reverse complement strand
GCACTTGGGCCATGCGCTTTAAAAACCCTTTTCTGCCACCCTTGTCAGTTTTTTTAACCCCTCCGACTGGCTCCGATTTGGGCCACCGCCATTCCCGCCTCCCGCTCCTTCGTGCCGGGGGAGTTCAGGATGTCTGTGGCTACGTCGTGCAAACCACGGCCACCCTCGGCGCATCGGCTTCTTGGACTGCCACGGGCGTTACGCAGGGCACCCCCGACACCCAAGGTTTGGTCACTGCCACGACCCCGATAAATGGCACTCACCGGTTCCTCCGTCTCCAAGTGAGTATAAGCCCATGATCACAGGCCCCACCCAGCTCTCCCCCCACCATATAAAGGCCTGAAAACGCCGCCTTGGACCCGCGCTTGGTTTGTTGGTCCGGGGAGCGCACGGGTCCCGCCTGTCGGTGACGGCGTCCCGCCGTCGCCCTCCGGCCCGTTGGGCGAGACGCCCCACGCGGCACCCGAGACGGGTGCGCTTCCCGGACCATGCGCAGCTGTCCCCGTGGCTCATTAATTATCGTTCGCCGCGCTAGCCCTCACCGCACGTAACGCAGGATGGGAGCGCCCGCGCCCTCGCTGGTCACGTGGATCTCCGCCGCCGCGCCGCCTCCATTCACGCCCGCCCCGAAGGCCACCGCCTCCGCTTGCTCCAGCCCGTGGGGCGCGAGGCGACGCGGGGGCCGCGCCAGCGCGGCCGCCCAGGTCTCGTCGCCGATTCTTGGATACACCAGCACGTCGCCATACGTCACGACCACCGCCGCCGAGCCGTCCGCCGCGAAATCCATCCCGGTCGGCTGCGCGCGGAAGGCCCCGCCCGCCACCGGCAACCATCGTTGCGCGCCTTGCGCCGCCGGGAAGGCCCGCGTCTCCCCCACCCGCTCCGCCGCCGGCGCGACCTCACCCGCCTTGGCCGGTCGAAGCGGCAACGCATACAGCCCGTGCGGCGTCACGCGCTTCGCGAGCAGATAGACTTTTCCCTCCTTCGCATCCACCGCCACCGCCTCGCAATCACGAGGGCCGTCGGGATAGATCACCGGGATCCGCCAAGCCACGCGTGCACTCACTTCCGCCCCCGGCCGGAGGGCCGCCGGGTCCGGCTCCGCGATTACATACAACGCGCAATCCGCGCGCGCCGCCTGGTTGTCCCCCGTGTCGGCCACCAGCAACCATGCCCGGCCGTCCCAGTCAAAGGAGGCGATATCCTCCCAATCGATGTTCTTCGCGCCCACGATTCGCACCGTCCCGCGGAGCGTCCCGTCGGCCTGGATCGCTCGCAAAACCGGTTCCCCGCCGCTATCGCCGTGCGTCCAAAACAGCCCCGCCTCCCGCCGCGAGGCCGCCAGCCCGCTCGCCTCCTTTATCCTTGCCGGCAGGCGTCCGGCGATTTTCGCCCGCCCCCACTCGCCCGCACCCGCCTCGGCCGCCGCCCCCGGCGCCGCCAGCACGCCCCACGGGCCCGCCGCCAGCGCGAAGCCCAGCCACGCGCGAGCCCGATTTGTTGTCATGCCAAACGTCATTCGCGCCCCATACCGCACCAATCGGCGGCCCGAGGCGAGCCGCCATCCAAGCCACTTTTCCGATCCCGCAGGTATCGCGCCGATCTCGCGCGGCACAGAGTTCGCGGGGGCGAAAATCGTCGCTGATCGTTCGCGACGCGCAAGCTGGTCGCGCCCGGCGGTCACACCCCAAAGGTGCTTCCTCAAAACCTTCAGCGGCGGCCGCTCATGGCCATCGTGTCGGGGCTGAAGCTGGCGCTAGCGTCGCGGTAGTCTCGCGCGAGACGCGACAACACCTCGCGCGCGGTGGTCGCGTTGGCGCGAATCCGGGGTAGAAGGGTGCCCGCGGAGTCCACCCCGGCCGCCGTGAGGTCCAGGCTCAACATGCGCTGAATATCGCGCAGATCCTTCATCAACGGGACGAAGCTCGCGCGCGCCTCGGCGTAGCTCTGCTGCACCTGGGCGAAGCGTTGGGTCACCTCATCCCGCCGGCGCATGCTTTGGTCGCGTATCTCGGGGCTCTCGATCTTCGCGCCGCGCGTTTCCCAGGTCGCCAGGTAGCGCTGTTTGCGACTCTCCATCTCCGCCGCGCTCGACTCCAGCGCCTGCACCGATTTTTCCAGATTCGCCACGCTGCCGGTGTAGTCGTTAAAAAGGGGCCGCAAATCCTCGGTCGGGCGGTCGACGAGCTGGTCGAGCAAACTGGTCACGCGGGTGAGCTGCTGCTGGGTGGCCTCGAGCTCGGTCGCGCCAACGTCCAGCGTGCCCGAGGTGGCGGCGGCGCGCTGATAGCCGCGCGTGGTGCAGCCGACCGAACCGAGGAGGGCGCAAGCGACGACGACCGCCGCCAAAGCGCGCGAAGAGAGCGCGGGGGTAAAAGTGTGGATTTTGATTTTCATAGGGAGTTCAGACGACTGGGCAGACGGGAGTTGAGAACGGCTGGAACGGCGCCTTGGCGCGGGTGACAGCAGGGGCCGTACTGCCCGCGCCGGAGCGTCCAACGGTGCGCTTTTAGTGCAGTTTCTTACCTATCGTGACGCCCGCGATGAGCAGGATGACGCAAACCGCGAGGAAGACGAAGAAGAGGATCTTCGCGATACCGGCGGCCGCTCCCGCGACTCCGCCAAAACCAAGCCCGGCGGCGATGAGAGCGATGACAGCAAAGATTATGGCCCATTTAAGCATAGGATCAGGGGGGTTGAGGATTGGGGCCCGGAACACCCGAGCCCGACGCCAATGTAACGCCTTCGCGCGTCGCGCGCCATGGGGCGACGCGCCCACCGTTCGCACGGGGGCAACCCCTCGCCGATCATCGTCGCGCGCGCGGGTGTGGGCGCGCGCCGGCCAATGCGGGTGCGACGGGAATCGATGTCAGCGCATCGAAAGTGGCATGGGCGTCCCGCCCATGGGGTCGGAAGCTCACGGGCGAGACGCCCGTGCCACGCCGGAGGAGCAGACCCGAAATCACTTCCTGCCACATCCACGCCGGTGTCCGCTACCAGAAACCGACGATAAACCCTTGGGCCAGCTTGATGAAGAAGACGCCGAAGTTTTTGACCCCGTGGGCGACGAAACAGGGGAGGAGCGAGCGGTGGGGATTCCAGGTGGCGAGGCGGCAGGTGTAGAACCACAGCGAGCTGACAAACACGGCGGTAAAACTGAACCAGCCCTTGGCGGTGAGGGTGAGGGCGAAGCCGGCGTCATCCCATTGCCAAAGAAACGGATGTAGGAGGGCAAAGAGAAACGAGGCGGCGAGCACGCCGCCGATGAGTTTGCCGCGACCTTTGTTTTCCACGATGATGTAGCCGCGAAAGATGATCTCCTCGATGACGGCGGCGACGAGGGTGTAGACGCCGAAGAGGACGGTCATCTCGGACTGCTCCTCGCTAAGGCCCAGCAAGATCTCGCCGAGCGTCTCGGCCGCGAGGATGACGACCGCGCCGAAGGCGGCGATCCAGAGCGCGCGGGAGGGGGCGGGGGTGGCGCCTGGCAGGCCGGTGGCGGGGTTGCCCTTGCCGGCGCGGTTGGCTTGCAGATCGGTCCACCAGAGCCAGCTCACGTAGAGGCCGATTAGCATCATGAGGCCGAGGCCCACGGGGTTTTCGTTCATCGGGAGAGCATGAGTGGAAGGGGCCGGGGGCGGGCAAGCGCGCTGTCGGGGCGGTGGCCGGATCGTTGCGGGACAGAAAGTGATGTCTGGGCTGTTCCTTCGGCGTGGCACGGGCGTCCCGCCCGTTCGCTGCCGATCCCATGGGCGGGACGCCCATGGCCACTTTCGGACCCGTTGCCATCACTTTAGAAACTCGCGCGGACGCCGGCGGTGAAGGAGCGGCCGGGGAGCGGGGCGAGGTCTTTAAGGAAGGAGGTGTGGAGGCGCGCCTCCTCGTCGGTGAGGTTGTTCACGCGGGCGAAGAAATCGTAGACGGCGACCCGCGTGGTCAGGCGGTAGCCGGCATCGAGGCCGAGCAGGGCGTAGCCGGCGGTCTCACTCTCGCCGGGCGCGGTGCGCGACTGGCGGGCGAGGGCGACGAGATCGGCGCCGGCACTCCAGGGGCCGCGACGCCAGTCGAGCGCGACCCGGGCTTTGAGCGGAGGGATGCGGGGCAGGTCCGCGCCGCCGCCGCCGCGCTCCTCCGCGACGGTGTAGTCGAGGGCGGTGGTGAGATCGAGGGTGTGGCGCGAGGCCTGGTGGAGATGCCAGACGGCCTCGGCCTCGGCTCCGTAGAAGAGCGCGTCGCGCTGGACGAAAACGGTGCGGGTGAGGCCGCCGTCGGGGTCGGGAGTGTTGGCGGCATCGACCAGGACGCCGGTGCTTTGCTCAAAAATGTAGCCGTCGAACCCGTTGATGTAAGCGGTGACCGAGCCCGTGACGAGGCCGCTGACTTTGCGCAGGGTGAGTTCGTAGCCGAGGCTGTGTTCATCGGTGAGGGTGGGGTCGCCGATCTCGTAGGCGGCGGTGCCGAGGTGGGGGCCATCGGCGAAGAGTTCCTGACCGCCGGGGGCGCGCTCGGTGGAGCTGAGACTCCAGGCGAGTTTGTAGTCGGGATTCAGGGTGTAGATGGCGCCGAAGGACGCGGAGAGCGTGGTGCGCTCGTCGCTCCGTTCGGCGTAGGTGACACCTCCGGGGCTGGCAAAGGCGTCGGCCTCGATGCGGCGGTGCTCGACGCGCGCGCCGAACTGCCAGGTGACGCGGTCGCGGACGAGTTCCTCGAAGAGAAAGACGGCGGCGGTGTCGGTGGCGTGGGTGGGGAGGAAAGCCTCGTCGCCCGCAGCGGAAAAATCGGTGCGGCCGAGCTGGAGACCGAGCGCGCCAACGAAGCCGGCGATCTCGCGGTTGAGGAGTTCGAGGCGTGTGTCGATGCCCTCCTGGCCGACGAGGGTGCCGACGTCGGCGCCCTCGAGTTCGCGGTGTTCGTAGTCGGAGTAGGCGAATTTAGCGCGGGCGCCGCTGAAGACGCCGAAATCGCCGGTGTAGTCGGCGGAGGCATCGAGCCGGCGCTGGCGCAGATCGATGCGCACGGTCTCCTCGTTGGGCACGCCGTAGAGGGTGTCGTAGCCGTTGTAGTTGAGGCCGGCGTCGAGGGTCGGGCTAACATAACTGAGACCGACGGAGGCGCCCTTGGAATCGACGGCGGTGTTGACCAGCTCGCCCCGGGGCGCGCCGGGCTGGCCGGAAAAGCCAGGGACCTCCACGTCGTCGGCCTCGCGGCGGAAACCGTCCAGGTGGAGCACGAAGCCGGACTCGGTGGCGCGATCGGGGGCGAGGGCGACATCGAGGGTGCCGCCGGTGGCGTGGCCGGCGCCGTTGTCGGTGAGGCGGGTATCGAGGGTGGCGGAGACGGGGCCGGCGGGGAGCTCGGATTCGAGGCGGTGGTCGATGACGTTGACCACTCCGCCGACGGCGGCGGAGCCGTAGAGGAGGGAGGCCGGGCCGCGCACGACCTCGATGCGTTTCACGAGGAAGGGCTCGACGGAGACGGCGTGGTCGGGGGAGGTGTTGGAGGCGTCGAGCGTGTCGGTGCCGTTGGCGAGCACGCGCACGCGATTGGCGCCGAGGCCGCGCAGGATGGGGCGACTGGCGCCGGGGCCGAAGTAGGTGGAGGACACGCCGGGCAAGGCGGCGAGCGTCTCGCCGAGCGAGGGCTGCTGGGCGGCGAGCAGGGCGCCGCCGGAGAGCACGCTGGTGGAGGTGAGCAGATCGGCCTGGGTGCGGGCGACGGGCGAGGCGGTGACGACGAGGTTTTGCAGGACCAAGGACTCGGCGTCGGGATCAGGCGCGGTCGGCTGGGCGGGCGATGCGGGCGGCGAAGCTTCGGCGGGCGGGATGGACTGGGCCGGGAGCACGGTGACGGCACAGAGGGCGAGTTGGAGAACGAAGAGGGAGGCGGGACGGGAAAGGGAGGACATGGCGGTGTGCGATCAAACACGGACGGTGGGGCGGGGCGGGCGCGCAGGCCTGGGAAACGGCGCGCGGAAAACGCGGGCTCGGACAAGGCATGCGCGACACAGACCGAACCGCGCGTCAGGGCGCGCGCGAACGGACGACGGAGCCAAAAATACTCAGACGCGCGCCGGGGGCGCGTGCGCGGGCGGGTGCAGCCGGGCGGGCGCGGGGAGCGCGGGGCGGTCGGCGCGGAGGAGCGGCGCGGGCTCGGGCAGAAGTTCGGGGGCGCGGAGGCCGGGGGCGACGAGAGGCAGCGTGAGGCCCTGGGCGAAAAGCGTGACCGGGCAGCCGGCGTCGGAATCGAGGCCGGCCGTCGTGGCGGCGTGGGCGGCGGAGTTATCGGAGGAGGTGGCGTGGGCGGAATGCTCGGGGTAGACGCAGTTATCCCGTTGCGCGACGTGCAGCCAGGCGTGGGCGGAGGGCGATTGAACGGCGCACGCCAGCATCAACACCCAAACCGCGAGCAAGGCCGAGAGCGCGCGCCGGGACGCGCCGGGCAAGGGCGCGGCGGACGACGGCGGGGCTGGGTGGCGGGGCGGCATCTGAGCGGACGAAACGCGCAAGATAGCAGAGGCGTCAAGGGCGGCGAGTCGTTCACTTGTTCACCGCGCTTACAGACGAGCCGCTGGCATTGTAGGCGAAATTCTGGCACAGTGTGTGCGTGGTCGAAAGACCACCCTGTCAGAAAGGTTAGTCGTCAGAGACAGGGCAGCTGACCGTGTCAGTGTCAGAGTCCGGTTAGGTCTAGGAATCGAAACAAATCAGTGATCGAAATACTCCGCCAAAACCAAAGACGAAGATAAGCGCCATTGCCGCGCCAGCGGCCTCGAGCCGCACACGAAATGAGCCGCCCCGACCCCTTGGTCGAGGCGGCTCGACCGTTTATAGTCTTAAGCGGGGCGTCGGTTCTGGTGCAAAGTGATGATGACCACCGCCCCGAGGATGACGGCGGACGCGCCCAGGGTGCGCGCGGTGATAGGCTCGTCGAGCAGGAGCCAGCCGAGGAGGACGGCGACGATGGGGTTGACGTAGGCGAAGGTGGAGGTGCGCGCGGCGCTGGCGTGTTTCATCAACCACACGAAGGCGGAGTAGCCAGCGAGCGAACCGGCGAAAACCAGGTAGAAAAACGCCACCCAAGACCGGGTGCTGATCGCCGACGTATCCCATGCGGCAAATTCCCCACGCACGGCGGCGACGAGCGCGAGCCAGACCCCGCCCGCGAACATTTGCGCGGCGGCGGCGGTGAAGGGCGGCGCGGGGTCGCGCACGTGGCGACCATAGATCGAGCCGATCGCCCACGACACGCAGGCAACCAGGACAGCGACGACGCTGGCGAGATCGAGGCGACCCGCGCCGGGGTTTGCCCACGGAGCGGAGAGCCAGGCCACGCCGCCAAAACCCAGCAACATCGCCACCAACGTGACGGACGACGGTCGCTCGCCGCCCGGCCAGGCCCACTGGGTGAGGACCACGAAGAGCGGCCCCGAGCCGATCAGCAGGGCGGTGATGCTGGACGGGAGGCTTTGCTCGGCCCAGCTGACGAGGCCATTGCCTCCGAGCAGCAGGAAAAAGCCCGACACCGCCGCATCGCGCCACTGGCGCGACGTGGGCCAGGCCGCCGCGCGGAGGCGGAGGAACGTCAGCATCAGCGTGCCCGCGAGCAAGAAACGCAACGCGGCCATGGCAAAGGGCGGCATCGTCTCCACGCCCACCTTGATCGCCAGGTAGGTGCTGCCCCAGACCAAGTAGATGGTGGCAAACGCGAGGGCGTAGGCGCGCGGGGACGGGGCGGACGACATGGGTCAGCGTGTCGGCAGGGAGTCGCCGCTCGCAGCAAGGAACGCGCGAGCGCGGCGGATTATTTGACCCGCAGGGTTTTCTTAACGGCGGAGCAGCCGCAACCTTCTCCGCCCGAGGCGCAGCCGCCGGGCGCACCGCCGGCTCCGGCAGCCGACCCGGCGCGGTGACGGTGGCGACGCCACGCGGGCACGAGCAGGCTGGCGGCGGCGAGAGCCACGACCAGGAGGACGAGCGGGGTTTGCCAATCGGTGAACATCGGAATAGGGAGAAGGGGCGTTAAAAACGTCGAACACAATAGCTCGGGAGTGAGCTTCGCCAGCGGAAACGGAGGAGACACCGGTGGCGACCTTAACCTGGGTGTAAAGATTACTCGATGAACCATCGCCTAACTGGCCCTCGTTGTTTCTGCCCATGCCCCAAAGTGAACGGTCAGCTTTGATAAACAGGGTGTGAGCCGAGCCGGCGGAGACGGAGAGGACACCGGTGCCAACTTGAGCCGGAGTGGAGCGACTTATGTAGAGACTATCGGGGTCGCCAAGCCGGTAGTACTCGTTGGAACCCGTGGCCCAGAGGGAGCCGTCGGTTTTAATGAATAGGGTGTGCGCACCACCCGCGGAGGCGGCGGCTTGAACGGGGCGTAGCGGTCGGTCTGGGAGCCATCGCCGAGCTGGCCGAAAAAATTTTCGCCCGCAGCCCCCAGGGCCAGCGACACGACAGGGCCGACGCTTACGGTCGCGGCCGGGCCATAGGTGAGGAATCCGGCGTTGGTCACCCGCACCCAAAATCGCGTTATGGCGGTCAAGGATGGTGTCACTAGCAGGGGGCCGGTCGCACCCGGCACGGCGGCGGCGGTGTCGCCGGAATCGCCACGATACCATTGGTAGGTCAGGGGACCGGTGCCGGTGGCGCTCACGGTAAGGGAGGTCGAGCGCAACCAAGACACTCCGTGCGATTCAGGGGGCGTGACCAGAACGGGAAAGGTGGGGACCTCATACCGGGCCGTTATCGTGCGAGTCGTGGTAACGGAATCGAAGGTGCTATCCCAGCCGGTGAAGCCCCAGCCCGCGCCGACGGAAAAGGTCGGCGCGGTGGCTGCGGTATGGGCGAGCACGGATTGCGCGAGCGCACCGCCGCCGGTTCTGGTGCCGTGGGTGCCGAGGTCGAAAGTGACGATAAAGGGCGCGCCGACGTAGAGGGTAGGCCGGGGCTAACCTCCAGTGCACAGGTCCGTAGGTGGGAAAGCGCGAGAAGGCGTTCGTTATGGTAAGGGTCCAAGGACACGCAGTATCAATCCTGCCCCGTCGTAACCCACTCTTTCCTAGCTGCTTGATTGGGTACAGGATCATCAGGCAGAACCATTTCCATAAGGCGCCCTTGAGCGGTGTACCGCTACCGCCCTGTGCACTAGCCGAT
>JBBRHC010000139.1:0-9163 GCA_038223295.1 Opitutales bacterium | reverse complement strand
CCGCCCATGCACACAGACGTAGATAAACTCCCAGGGCTCCGTCGCCCCGGCCGGCAGCCAGTAGCGGTTGTCCGCCGGGAAGTGCAGCAGCATCGCGTCGCCCGGCTCCACCGTCCATTCCCGCGTCCCCACCCGCAGCCGGCCCGCGCCGCGCAGCGTGTATTGAAACAGGGCCATGCCCCGGACGCCCCGCCGCAAACCGTGCCAATCGTAGTCGCCGCCGGCCCGCGCCTCGTGCCCCACCGAGCTGAGCATGGCGTGCAGCGCCACCGCCTCGCGCGGAAACACGAACGCACGCATGCCGAGCGGAAGAGCGATCAAGGCCGGGAGCACGAATAGACCCAAAACCGCACAGACCTCCCCTGGCAAGACTGCCGCGAACGCTCTACAGTGGGCACGAATCCACCAAACCACATGTCCATCCGTATCGCCTTCATCGGCGCGGGCTCCATCGAGTTCACGCGCAAACTGGTCGCCGACCTGCTCTCCGTCCCCGAATTCGCCGACGTCGAGTTCGCCTTTACCGACATCGACGCCCGCCAGCTCGAGATGGTCGCCGAGCTCTGCCGCCGCGACATCGCCCACAATCACCGGCCGGCCACCCTCATCGCCACCACCGATCGCCGCGCCGCGCTCCAGGGCGCGAAGTATGTTTTCTGCGTTGTGCGCGTCGGCGGGCTCGAGGCCTTTCACACCGACATCGAGATCCCCCTCCGCTACGGCATAGACCAGTGCGTGGGCGACACCCTTTGCGCCGGCGGCCTGATGTATGCGCAGCGCGGTATCGCCGCGATGCTCGATTTCTGCCGCGACATCCGCGAGGTCGCCGCGCCCGGCTGCCTCCTGCTCAACTACGCCAACCCCATGGCCATGCTCACCTGGGCGGCCAACGTCCACGGCGGCGTGCGTTGCGTCGGCCTCTGCCACGGCATCCAGCACGGCGCCCGCCAGATCGCCGACGCGCTCGGCATCCGCCACGACGAGCTCAGCTACATCTGCGCCGGCATCAACCACCAGACGTGGTTCATCGAGCTGCTCGCGCAGGGCAGACGCGTGGGCGGCGAAGAGCTGCTGGCCGCCTTCGAGCGCCATCCCGAGTTCTCCGTCACCGAGAAGTGCCGCATTGATATGCTGCGCCGCTTCGGGGTCTATAGCACCGAGAGCAACGGCCACCTCAGCGAGTATTTGATGTGGTATCGCAAACGCCCCCGCGACATCGCCCGCTGGTGCGACCTCGGGGTGTGGATCAACGGCGAGACCGGCGGCTACCTGCGCGTCTGCACCGAGGGGCGCGACTGGTTCGAACGCGAATTCGCGAGGGGCGCGGACGCCCACCCGCCCCGCGACTACGCGCCGGATAAACGTTCCGACGAGCACGGCTCGTTCATCCTCGAAGCCCTGGAAACCGGGCGCGCCTATCGCGGCCACTTTAACCTGCCCAACGCGGGCTCCATCACCAATCTCGCCCCCGACGCCATCATCGAGGGCCCCGGCTACGTGGATCGCCACGGCATCCATATGCAGCAGGTGGGCGCCCTGCCGCTCGGCTGCGCGGCGGTCTGCAATCAATCCATCGAGGTGCAGCGTATGGGCGTCGCCGCCGCGATCACGGGTGACGTGCTGCTATTGAAGCAGGCCATGCTGCTCGATCCGTTGGTCGGCGCGGTCTGCAACCCGCCCGAGGTCTGGCAACTGGTGGACGAGCTGCTGGTCGCGCAGGCGAAGTGGTTGCCCCAATACGCGCCAGCCCTCGCCGCCGCCAAGCGTCGCCTGAAAACCGAGCCACGCATCGAGACGAAGCCCGCGCCCGGCTACCGCCCCTCGCCCGCCGAACTCGCCCGCCGCGCCCGCGCCCGCCACTCCAAGGATCGCTCCACCCGCTGAATCCCGTCGCCCCCCGCGTGTGGGGCGGGGTCGCCGCACCCCGCCGTCCTCCGTCCTCCTCCGTCCTCCGCCGCACCCGTCGTCCTCTCCCAACCGCCGCTCACCCCTTCACCGCGCCCGAGGTCAGCCCCGAGATAAACTCTTTCTGCAGGAGCAAAAACAGCGCGAGCACGGGCGCGATGGAGACCAGCGTGCCCGACATGACCAGACCGTAATCCGTGCCGTAGACGCCGCGTAGTTGGTTTATGGCGACGGACAGCGGGAACGACTCCGTTTCCTGCAACACGATCTGCGGGCCGATGAAGTTGTTCCACGCGCCGAGAAACACGATGATGAGGTAGGCCCCGATCATCGGGCGCAGCAACGGCACCACGATGGTGAAAAAGATCCGGATCTCGCCCGCGCCGTCGATGCGCGCGCTCTCGATCAGCGTGTCGGGCACGGCGTTGAGCATGGCCTGGCGAAAGAGGAACACCCCGAAGGCCGGCGCCATGGAGGGCAGTAGCAAGCCGGCGTAGGAACCGAGCAGGCCGAGATCGAAGAGCATCTTGTAGCCGGGCGCGAGCAGCAGCGGCCCCGGGATGACGAGCGCGGCGAGCACGAGCGAAAGCACCAGGTCGCGCCCGGCGAAGCGAAACTTCGCCAGCGCGTAGCCGGCGAGCGCGCAGCAGAAGGTCGCGACGAGGGCGGAGGAGGAGGCGAGGAAGATGGAGTTCACCATCGCGTTGCCCAGGCCGAGCTCGGTGAAGAGGCGGCCGAAATGCACGGTCGTCAGCCGGTCCCAACCGACGCCGAGGAAGCCGTCGCCGTGCGGGAGGAAGTTGGAGGCGAAGATGTCCGCGTTGGTCTTGAAGGCCGCGCAGAGCAGCCAGACAAAGGGCACGGAGGTGAGCGCGCCGAAGAAGACGAGCCCGGCGTAGACCGGGGCGAGTTGCAGGGAGCGGCGTTGGGAGGGTGTCATGGGTTCAGGCCTGCTCTTGGCGGCGGTTAAACCAACGCTGGCCGACCGCAAAGGCCGACATCAGAAGCGCGAGCACCCAGCCGATGGCGCTGGCGTAGCCGAGGTCGCCGGTGACGAAGCCGGTGTTGTAGAGATACATCACGATGGTGAGGCCGCGGTTGTCCGGGCCCGGCCCGCTCAGCAGCACGAAGGGCAGCTCGAAGAGCTGCAGGCTGCCGAGCAAGGAGAGCAGCACGACGAACGAGGCGACGGGCAGGATCTCGGGCAAAACCACGTGGCGAAACCGGTCCCAGGGGCCGGCGCCGTCGAGCGCGGCGGCCTCCATCAGCTCGGGCGGCACGCCTTGGAGGGCGGCGAGGAAGTAGACCATGTTGAACCCCACGTAGAGCCAGAGGGCGGCGAGGATGAGCGCGGGCATGACGTGGACCTGCAGCCACGCAAACTCGGGGTCGAAGGACGGGAACAGGTCGTGCAGCACCGTGTTCACCAGCCCGGTGTGCGGCGCGAAGAGCAGGCTGAAAAGCAGCCCCACGAACACCAACCCGACCAGGGACGGCGCGAAAAAAAGCACCCGGAAAAACGTGCGGCCTTTCAGCCCGGGGCGGTTGAGCAGCAGAGCCAGCCCGAGCGAGAGCGGCAACTGGAGGAACACCGAGCCGGCGGCGAAAACAAAGGTGTTTTTCATGGCCTTCCAGAAGAGCGGATCGCCCAGCATGAAGGTGAAATTATCCAGGCCCACCCACGCCGTGCTGCGCGGGCCGAAGGTCTGCTGAAACGCGAGCATGCAGGCCTGGATCAGCGGCCACACCAGGAACACGCCAAAGGTCAGCAAAAACGGCGTGAGAAACAGCCACGGCACCCACACCGGCTCGGCGCGATAACGCCGGGCCGGCGGCGCGGGGGCGGACGATTGGAGGGCGGCCAGGGAAACGGAATCGGGGGCGGGCGTGGGCATGGGGCGGAAAAGCGGGGGAGGAACAACGATGCGGCGGGACCGGGGTGCGAAACGCGCCCCGCCTCAGTGAAGTGTGCAGAGATGGGTGTGGTTTAAGTTGGTCCGAGTTTGCTGGTCCGGGGAGCGCACGCGTCTCGCGTGCTGGTGACGGCGTCCCGCCGTCACCTCCGGAGAGTTGGGCGGGACGCCCGACTCGGCACCCGGGACGGGTGCGCTCCCCGGACCCATGCCTGCGTCTATTAGCTCCATTATGTTTCGGGCTTCACACTAGGGTGCGGGGTCGTCTTTTACGCGCAGGAACACGTTGCGCTCGATCTGGCGCGCCGTCTGGCGCTGCGCCTCGCGCAGGAGTTCGCGCGCCTCCGGCAGGAGCAGGGCGGGGTCGGCGATCTGCTCCTGGCCCGCGCGATCCGCGAGGGCGAGCAGCGCGTCGGAAACGCGCTCGAGGGCGAAGGTGGCGTAGGGCGAGCTGTTGCGCATCGGCACCGCCCCGGCCTGGGCGATGTAGAGCAGCCCGGATTGCTGGCCGCCGAAGTAAGGGTCGGGCTCGGCGAAGGCGGGATGGCTCCACGAGGTTTTCACCGGGGGGATGATGGTGGTGGCGCGAAAGAAGGCGGCGTGCGTGTCGGCGTCCAGGTAGAGGCGTTTCGCCAGAGTCCAGGCGGTGTCGAAATCGCGGGTGGATTTGGGGATGCCCAGCATGGTGCCGCCGACGGTGCTGGTGCGCCGCCCGCCGCGTTCCCAGGCGGGTATCGGCATGAGGCGGAGGTTGCCCGCGAGGCTGGGCATGTCGGCCTTCCAGATGCCGGCGAGCCAGTCGGGCATGAGGGAGGCGACCACCGCGCCGCGCAGGCGGAGGGTGTTGCCGGCGGCGGTAAACTCGGGCGCGTCCAGCGCCACGCGCGAGGGGCCGGCGCACCAGGTGGCGAGGGTGGAGAGGACGTGGGCGTTGATCTCGGAGTCGATGATGACGCGCCCCTCGGCGTCGAAAAAACCGCCGCCCGCCTGAAGAATGAGCGCGTCGAGCATGAGCACGTTGTTCGCCCAGAAATTAAGCAGGTAGCGGTCTGCGCGACCGTCCCCGTCCGTGTCGGCCATGAGCGGACGCAGTGCGGTGAAAAAATCCTCCCAAGTCTCTATCCCGGCCATGTCGATGCCGGCGGCGTCGGTCAGATCGGAGCGATAGGCGAGCAGCACGGGATGCACGTCATGCGGGATGCCAAAGACCCGGCCACGCGTGATCCACGGCGCGAAGGACGGCAGGTTGATGACGTCCATCATGCCCTCCGCGCGCAGACGGTCGGTGAGATCGACAAAGCCCACGTCTTCCAACGGCCCGGTGAAGGTGCGCGAGGCCATGCCGCGCTCCACCTCGATCAGATCGCCCGCCGGCGTGCCCGACATAAAGGCCGAGAGCAGCCGGCGCTCCAGCGCCGGCCCGTCAAACAAAACCACGTAGGCGCGCTGCGAGGCTTGCTCTGCTTGCGCGTGCTCGCCGTTCCAGCGATCAAGCACCCCGGCGTAGGTGGTGGCGTGGGTCTTGGCGAAGGTCCACACCGCGAGCCCGTCGCGTTGCGCCCGGGGTCGTAGGAGCACAACGAGGGCGGAGCCGAGGGAGAGGACGAGCAGCAGCCAGACGGCGGGCGTGGTCCAGGCGAGAAAGGCGAAAAAACGACGGGGGGCGGGCATCGTGCAAGAGGTGGAGGGCTCGCCGGGGAGGAGCCGGCGAATCAGGGGGCGAAACAAGAACGCCGAACGTTGCCCGCACCCAAACGCCGCAAGCAAGGCGCATCTCCACCCCGAGGTTTGATCAGCCGCAACCGGAGGCCTGGCGGTAGGGCGGGACCGCCGGTCCCGCCGCGAAACCAGCCAGATCGTGGCAGGGCGGGGCCGCCGGGCCCGCCGCTGCGTTTACGCGCCCCACCCCCGCGCCCCTCATCGGCCCGGTCACCACCTCGTGGCTCAACGCACCGTGCGCACTTGGATGCTGTCCACCAAGCGGTCGTGGGTGAGGATATCGGTGGCGACGATCAGCTTATCCCCCGGCTTCACCTGGCCGTTTCGCACGAGCAGCGAGATGGCGTTTTCGATGGTGTCGTTGGGATTGGAGTCGAGCGCCATCCGGATCGGCTCCACCGCGCGCAGGATGCGCATCTGGCGGAGCGTATCGACGGAGTTGGTCACGGCGAAGATCGGCGCACAGACCGGGCGCATCGCGGCGAGGCCGGCCGCCATGAAGCCCTGGCGCGTGAAGGTCAGCAGCGCCGAGCCCGGCATCTCGTTCGCTAGATGCACGGCGGCGGCGAGCAGCTTGAGCTTATCCCCGCCGAGGTGGGCGGGATCGGGCTGGGGAACGAGGTCCTCGGACTCCACCCGGCGCGCGACTTTCTCCAGGATGCCCACGCACTCGATGGGGTAGCGACCAATCGTGGTCTCGCCGGAAAGCATCACGCAGTCGGCGCGTTCCTGGACGGCGTTGGCCACGTCGGTGATCTCGGCGCGCGTGGGCATGGGCTGGGTGATCATCGACTCCAGCATGTGCGTGGCGATGATCACGGACTTGCCGTAGTCGATGCAGGTTTTCACCGCGCGGCGCTGGATGGAGGGCAGCTCCTCGAAGGGACACTCGATGCCGAGGTCGCCGCGCGCGACCATGAGCGAATCGGTGGCGCGCACGATCTCCTCGAGATTGGCGATGGCGGACTGGTCCTCGATCTTGGCGATGATGCGCGCGGGGGATTTGTGCGTGGACAGAAATTCGCGCAGCGCGTGGATATCCGCGCCCTCGCGCACAAAGGAAAGGGCCACGAAGTCGATGCCCTCCTCGATGCCGACGAGCGTGTCGGCGCGGTCCTTTTCGGTGAAGGCGGGCAAGTTCACCTTCACGCCGGGCAGATTGATATGGCGGCGGGATTTCAGCTCGCCGGGCGTGAGAACGCGGCAGCGGATGTGCGCATCTTTTTTTTCCAGCACCTCGAGCTGGATGAGGCCGTTGTCCACCAGCACGGTGTCGCCCACCTTGATGTCGTTGACCAGGTCGCGGTAGTTGACGTCGACGCTGCGCACCTCCTCGGCGTCATCGCGGGTCGCGCCGGGTTTGACCGTGAAGTCGAAAATCTGGCCCGCCGTGAGCAGGATGGGGTTGTCCACGTCGCCGGTGCGGATTTCGGGTCCCTTGATGTCCATCATGATCGCGATCTCGCGGTCCAGCCGGGCGGACACGGCGCGGATGCGGCGGATGACGGTGCGGCACCAAGCGTGTTTGGCGTGGGCCATGTTCAGGCGGGCGACATCGGCGCCGGCGCGGATAATTTTTTCCAGCATCTCCTCCGACTCGGTGGCCGGCCCGAGCGTGAAAATGATCTTGGTGCGACGAAACGAGGCGAACCTGGACGGCGTGATGGTCATAAGCGCCCCCGAGCAAACGCCGCGCCGACCCGAGCGCCAGCCCCGACTACGTCCGGCCGTGTGGCAAAACAGTTAACTCGTCACGCGCGCGTCTCACCACTCCCACGCCGCCGTGCCTCCGCCAGGCGCCACCACCTCGACCCCGCACCCCGCGCCGAGCCGCGCGCGCAGGCCGGCGAAGCTCTCGTCCACCGCCGCGAGGCTGTTGCAATCACGGCTGAGGTGCGTGAGAAAAATCCGCCGCCAGCCGACGTGCGCCGTCGCCTCCAGCAGCTCGCACGCGGCCGCGTTGGAGAGATGCCCGTGCCGCCCCGAGATGCGCTGCTTCGTGCTCCACGGCCGCCGATGATCGGCCTCGAGCAGCTTCGGGCAGTGGTTGCTCTCCACCACCACCACGTCGCAGGCGCGCAGATGGGCGAAAACATGGGCGGGCACGTGCCCGAGATCCGTGAGCCACGCCAGGGAGCGGCGCGGCGTGAAAAGATCCCCGTCGTCACCATGCGCGAAGGTGAAGCCCACCGGCTCCTGCGCGTCGTGCGGTACCGAAAAACTCGTCACCTCGAGATCGCGAAACCGAAAGGTCGCGCCCGTCTCGAACAGCCGCCACGTCGCCTCGCGTCCGGCCTTTTGTTGCACCGCGCGCGCGGTGGCGGCATTGGCAAAGATCTGCACGCGCGGATGGCGTTTGAAACCCTCCACCCCGGCCGCATGGTCGCCGTGTTCATGGGTGAGGAAGACGGCGTCGAGCTCCTCGAAGCGCGTGCCCGCCTCGCGCAGCAACTCGGCCAGCCGACGGCAGGAGAAGCCGGCGTCGATCAGCACGCGCGCGCCCTCGGTCTGGAGGAGGGCGGCGTTGCCCGCGCTGCCGCTGCCGAGGATTTGAAGACGCATCGCCATGTCGGGCTGTGCGTAGCCCCGCGCGTCGCCGCCGCGAGACCAAAACGCGCGGCGCGCGAATTGCGTAAAACCATCGCGCAAAAACTTTCGGCTTCCGTTTGGCAAGCTGGCACCTAGCTTTCGCCCCTCGCAGCCGGAGAGGTGGCAGAGTGGTCGATCGCGCCGCACTCGAAATGCGGTGAACCGAAAGGTTCCGGGGGTTCGAATCCCTCCCTCTCCGCCACTTTAACCGCTCATAAAGAGCGGCTTATGGAAACGGTTAAGCTAGATTGCCATTTGGCATGGCAACCTAAAATGCCTGACAATTCATTCGACGTTTCCCGCTTTGAAAATCGTAACTGCGTCATCTCATGGCGCATCTCTGGTTGGCTCCGCGGCGTCCGCATCCGCAAAAACCTCAAGTCCCGCGAAGAGGCCGCAGTAACGCGCGGTCTTGCCCAAGACATCTCCGCTTCACTCGCCAACTTCATCGCGCCGGAAGTCGTCGTTGCCGCCGCCACCGGCCAATACAAAAACTTCGACGACACGAACACCTTCCAAGTCGTCGATACCGCCCGCGCCGTGGGCGGCCCCGCCAAGCGCCTTGAGTTCGCCGCCAGCGATCCCACCTACAACTGTCTCCCGCAGGCCCTCGAAATCGCCATCGACGACCACGAGCGCGACGAGGCCGGCCAGAACGATCCGCTCCGCCTGGAGGAGGCCAAGACCCAGACCCTCGTCTCGTCCGCCGTCACCTCGCACGAGGCCAAGGTCTTCGCCGCACTCACCGCGCTCGCCGCCGCGACCAACATCACCCTCGCGAGCGATGACCCCATCGCGAAGCTCGACGAGCAGATCGAATCCCTCGCCACCGATACCGGTCGCCTGCCCAACCGCCTCGTCATCGGCCTGCCGCTCTGGAACAAGCTTCGCAACACTGCCAAGGTCATCGCCCGTTTCCCCGGCGCTGCCTCCATCGGCATCAGCATGGCCCAGTTTGCTTCGCTCCTGCTCAACCCGAGCATCGACATCCGAGTGGGTATCCTCGCAAAGGACACCGCCAAGCTCGGCGCGGCCAA
>JBBRHC010000138.1:0-9173 GCA_038223295.1 Opitutales bacterium | reverse complement strand
TTGGTAATTAACAACTTACGTAATTAAGACACCGGAAATTACGAAAAATGCCTTCCGAGCACCGAACTCGGGGTAGGTAAAATGTGGATACCGCTGCGGCCGCGAAGGAAAAGATGACGAATGCGGAGGCATTTATTCGGTGGCGAAACCCCGGCTTAACATATGCCTGCCACCGCCCTCTTGGCAGACCCACGATGTCGAATTCACCGCCGCGAGATTCGATGACTCGGGCAAACGAGTGGCTTGGCCACGAATCACGGTCCTCCTGAATGGAGTGCTCATTCACGAGAAGTCGGAACTCGCCAAGGATTTCACAAATCAGCTCCGTTCTCCACGCCCTTGGATGGCCCCGAGGGACCTGTGTTTCTCCAAGAACACGGCAACCCCGTGATCTTCCGTAATAGCTGGCTCGTGCCGAGCGGACAAACGGGGGGGGAACGGTGATTCCTCCCGGTGAAAAGCACCTCCGGCATGATAATACAAACCGGATCGGTGGCCAGCAAAGGTCACGCCCGGCCACCACCGAACCTTTGGGACAAGCCAAAGAGCGGGATATGCTGTATTGATTTTTCGGCGTTCGCTCCGAATGGGCCCAGCAAGGGCAGGTTCAAGCCGGATGAAGCTGGCGTTCCAAAGCGCCGAAATCAGCGGCCGGGCCCGTATTCGAAGGCGCCGGCGTCGGGGCGGGCGCCTTGGGGGCGTGGGCGCCCGTCGAGGTCGGTGAGCGGGCCGAATGGGGACTCGGAGGTGGCCGCATCGATGGCGGCGCTTTCGCGCGCGAGGCGGAAATCGGCCGTGGCGGGATCGACCGAGGGATTCAAAAATCGGGGGTCGGCCTGGCGGTTGCCCTGATCCTGGGCGGCGGCGACACTCTCCTCGGTGCCAAGACCTCCTCCGGTGCGGACTCTATTATCCCCGTCGCCGAAGTAGATGTTGTTCGAGTACACAATGCCCCGAGGCTGCTTGGGCACGGAGAGATCGAGGGGTTTGCCGCGCTGGGCATACATGATGTTATTCACCACGCGCACGTCGTTGCATCTGCCTCCGGCGAAGATTTGCGACCAGGTGAGCTCGGGGGACTGGGCGTTGTAGTAAGCGGTGTTGTTGACGATATCCACGTGGTTGGCGGCGTAGGCGTGGACGCCGCTGCCACCGTTGTTGTAGGCCAGATTATTTTGTACCAGGGTGCGGCCCTCGTAGGGAATCTTGGACGCGCCTTTTTGATAATTGATGAAGTCGTCGATGATGATGCCGTTGCCGTCGGATATCTTGCCGATGGCGGTCCACGGCACGTAGCAGCGGTTGCCGTGGGCGACGTTGTTCAGGACAAACATTTTGTAACCGCGATCGGTGTCGTAATCCCAGGCGCGAAACACGCTGATGCCGCTGCCGGCGTAGCGCATAAGGTGGCAGTTGTCGAAGAGGTGGTTGCCCTCGATGGTGATGTGGTCGCCGGCGATGGCGGAGATGCCGCCGCCGGGCATGTCGCCCACGCTGTTGCGAATGAAGCGGATGTGGTGGGCCTTGCCGTCGCTCTCGGTGCCTTTGCGCGAATCGGTGGCGAGTCCGTTGGTGTTAAAACGGGAGTCGGGGTATTTGCCGGAGTCGGGGTCGGCCATGGCATCCTCCAGCTTCAGCTTCTGGCGATTGCCGCGCACGGTCAGGCCACGCAGCTCGATGTAGGCGGAGGTATGGTCGAGGCTGACGACGTTCCAGCCGTCGCCGGTCAGCACGGATTTTTGGTCGGGGTGGGAGCGAAGGGTGATCCAGCGGTCGGGCGCGCCCTTTTTGGCGATTTGCACGAGATCGGCGCCGGGAGCGGAGGTGTAGGTACCCTCCAGGATAACGACGGTGTCGCCGGGGGCGGCGGCGGAGATGGCTTTTTGCAGGGAGGCGAAGGCTTCGCGCGGGGAGGTGCCGGGGTCGCGGTCGGAGCCCTTGTGGTCGACGTAGAAGCTGGGCGCGGTGTAGGCGAGGTTGTCGATTTTAAGCGTGAGGGGTTCGCGGGGAAGCGGGGTGGCGGTGAGCGGGTCGGCGAGCTCGAAGGCTATGCGGACGCGGTCGGCACGGGGATCGAATTTACCGGTGACGGGCGCGAAGGCGGAGAGGTCGGGGGTGAAGCGGTAGTAGGCGCCGGCGACGGGCGGGAAGACCGTGGTGGCGATGACGCCGGTGGGAAGGTCTTTGGCGTCGAGGCTGGTCAGAAGGACGCGAACCGGGCGCAGGAGGGAGATGTGCAGGTCGAAGCCGAGGGTGAGGAGGCCAAGGTTTTGCTCGGAATTCGAGACGGTGAGGGTGGGGGTGGATATGCGCGCGCTGGCCTCGGCGGTGGCCTGGCGGAAGTCGGCGTCGAGCACGAGCGCGGGGCTGCGTTCGCCGCGATAGGTATCGATGGTGCCCTCGGGAGCGAGGCGGGCGCTGGCCTGGACACCGGCCGACGCGGTCACGATGAAGGCGGACGGGGTGTCGAGCGGGGCGCTTTCCATGCGACTGGAAAAAAGCGTGCCGGCCGTTCCGGAAAGCGGGGCGAGCAGGGCGATGAACGCGAGGATGGTCGGGCGGGGCAGAAGGCGGGGTGGGGTCATGGGGAAGGGAAAAACCGGGGGAACCGGACATACGCGGACGGGCTGCGACGGGGCGACGCACCGGGGAAAGGCGACCAAGGAGGCCCGTCCCGATTACGGCGTGGGGTAGAGGTGACAGGCGGCGGCGCAGGGGGTACCGGGGATGGCGGAAAGCGTCGGGATGAGTTTGTCGCAGGGCTCGAAGCGGCGCGGGCAGCGCGGGTGAAAGGCGCAGCCGGTGGGCAGGCGGCCGGCGTCGGCGACTTCGCCGGTGCTGTCGAAGCTCATGGGCACGTCGGGGTCGGGATGGGGCTCGGCCGAGAGCAACATCTTGGTGTAGGGGTGGCGCGGGTTGGCGAAGAGTTCGGCGGTGTCGGCCAGCTCGACGATGCGGCCGGCGTACATCACGGCCACGCGGTCGCAGAGCTGGCGCACCACGCCGAGATTGTGCGCGACGAAGAGGTAGGTGAGGCCGAGCTCGTCCTGCAGATCCTGGAGGAGGTTGATGACCTGGGCCTGCACCGACACGTCGAGCGCGGAGACGGCCTCGTCGGCGACCACGAAAGACGGACGCATGATGAGGGCACGGGCGATACCGATGCGTTGGCGCTGGCCTCCACTGAAGGCGTGCGGGTAACGCTGGCGGTGCTCGGGGCGCAGGCCGACCTTGCGGAGGATGTCCACCACGCGGTCCTCCAGATCGGAGCCGGTCGCCAGATTATGGATACGGAAGGGCTCGGCCACGATGTCGCCCACCGTCATGCGCGGGTTGAGGCTGGAGAAGGGGTCCTGGAAAATCATCTGCATCTCCTGGCGCAGGGGTTTCAGCGCGGTGTCGGAGAGGGTGGCGAGATCGACCACGCCGCCGCGCGAGGCGAAATGCACCGAGCCGGCGGTGGGGACGAGCGCGCGCAGGATGGTGCGGGCGCAGGTGGTCTTGCCCGAGCCGCTCTCGCCCACCAGGCCGAGCGTCTCGCCGCGCCGCAGATCGAAGTTAACGTCGTCCACCGCGCGGACCAGGCCGATCTGCTTTTTCAGCAAACCCTGGCTGCGGATGGGAAAATGTTTAGCGAGGCCGCGCACGCTGAGGAGAGGCGTGTCGGGGTGGGAAGGAAGGGGGGAGGCGCTCATGCTTGAACGGGGGCTTTGACGGAGTGGGAAACAGAGGCGGTGGCGGCCGCGAGTTCCTCGACGCGCACGCAGGCGGCGAGGTGATCCGCGTCAAAGGACCGCAGCTCCGGCACGGCACCGACGTCGCAGCGTCCGGGCACCGCGTGCGGGCAGCGAGGATGGAAAGGGCAGCCCGGCGGGACGTTGCCCAGCGAGGGCACGGAACCCTGGATGGTGGGCAGGCGCGCGGCGTCGGTATCGAGCCCGGGGAGGGAGCGCAGGAGGCTGGCGGTGTAGGGGTGGCGGGGGGTTTTGAGCACCTGGCGCACGGTGCCCTGCTCGACCACGCGGCCGAGATACATGACGGCGACGTCGTCGGCGATCTGGGCGACGACCCCGAGATCGTGGGTGATGAAAATCACCGAGGTGCCGAGCTCGCGCTGGAGGTCTTTGATGAGTTTGAGGATTTGCGCCTGGATGGTGACGTCGAGCGCGGTGGTGGGCTCGTCGGCGATGAGCACCTCTGGGCGGCACACCAGGGCCATGGCGATGACGATGCGCTGGCGCATGCCGCCGGAGAGCTCGTGCGGGTATTGGTCGATGCGGCGCTCGGGGCCGGGGATGCCGACTTTTTGGAGCATGTCGATGGCGATGGCGCGGGCCTCCGCCGGGGTTTTCCTTTGGTGGAGGAGAATGGCCTCGCAGATCTGGTTGCCGACGGTGTGGACCGGGCTAAGCGCGGTCATCGGCTCTTGGAAAATCATGCTGATAAAGCCGCCGCGCAGGTGGTAAAGCTGGTCGGACTCCTCGGAGAGGGCGGCGATATCGATCGGCGCGGCGCCGTCGCGGGGATGAAACACGATCTGGCCGGCGGCGATGCGACCCGGCGGGCGGATGAGGCGCAGGATGGAGTAGGCGGTGACGCTTTTGCCGCAGCCGCTCTCGCCGACGACGGCGAGAACCTTGCCGCGGCGGAGCGAGAGGGACACGTCGTTGACGGCGGGCAAATCGCCCTCCTCGGTGCGGAAACGGGTCTGGAGGTTTTTGAGTTGGAGGGCGTAGGCGGAAGGCATCGGGGCGTGGGACGCGGCGGGGGCGGGCGGGGCGGAGGAGTCGGGTTTCATCGGCTGCTGTAGGGGTCGGCGGCGTCGCGCAGGCCATCGCCGAGGAAGTTGAAGGCGAGCACGGTGAGGATAATAAAAATAACCGGCGCGAGCAGCCACGGGTAATTGGCCACGACGTCGAGGTTGAGGCAGTCTTGGAGCATCACGCCCCAGCTCACCACTGGAGGGCGAAGGCCCAGGCCGAGGAAACTCAGGGCGGTCTCGCCCAGGATCATGCCGGGGACGCCGAGGGTGAGGCTGACGATGATGTGGCTGGTGAAGCCCGGCAGGAGGTGGCGGAAAAGGATGCGACTGTGGCTGGCCCCGAGCAGGCGGGCGGCCACGGCGTAGTCCTCCTCGCGCAGGGCGAGGATTTTGCCGCGCACCACGCGGGCGAGGCCGGTCCAGCCGAGCAGGCTGAGCACGATGGTGATGGCGAAGTAGGCCGCGAGGGGCGACCACTGCGCGGGCATGACGGCGGCGAGCGCCAGCCAGAGCGGCAGGTGCGGGAACGCGTTGATGATCTCGATCATGCGCTGGATGAGGTTGTCGATGCGACCGCCGAGGTAGCCGGAAAGGCCGCCGAGCGAGACGCCGAGGATGAAGGTGACGGCGATGGAGACGAGGCCGATGGAGAGGCTCACCCGCGCGCCGAAGATCAGCCGGCTAAAGACGTCGCGGCCGAAACGATCCGCGCCCAGCAGATGGTAACTCGCGGCGGGCGCTTCGCCGCTGGGCCCGGGGCGCGCGCCGAAGAGCCTGCGCTCGGCGGGGATGAGGCCGAAGAGGCGGTAGGGCTCGCCCTTCACGAAGAATCCCAGCCGCACGATCTCGGGCGACAGCGTGTAGTAGTTTTTGAGCGTGATCGGATCTATCTGCCGCTGCAGCGCCGGCACGTGCAGCCCGTGCTCGGCGCTGAAACGCGGAGGCTGGGGCGGGGCGTAGATCATCTCCACATCGGTGTAGCTCGCGCGGTAGGGCGCGACAAACTCGGCAAAAAGCGCCAGCCCGTAGAGCAGTCCCAGCAGGTAAAGCGAGGTGACGGCGAGGCGGTGCCGGGAGAAACGCAGGCGGATGAGCTGCCACTGGGAAAGATTCGCGATGGGCGGGGCGGCCTCGGGCGCCGGCGCGACCGCCGGCGGGTGGACCGGCACGGGAGCGGCGACGGCGGACGAGGCGGGAGGGGCGGTGAGGTCGCTCATTTTTTGCCTCCTTCCATGCGTATGCGCGGATCGACCCAGAGTAGGAGCAGATCGCTGACGAGGGTGCCAAGGACACCCAGGAAACTCAGGACGAGGAGCATGGAGGCGGCCATGTAAACGTTTTGTGCGAGCAGGCTGCTGACGAGGATGGGGCCGATCATGGGCAGGCTCAGCACGATGGCGACGATGGCCCCGCCCGAGACGAGTTGCGGGAAAAGCGCGCCGAGGCCGGAGATGAAGGGATTTAACGCCATGCGCACCGGATACTTGAGTAGAAGGCGGAGTGGGCGCACGCCCTTGGCGCGGGCGGTGGTGACGTAGGGCTTGCGGAGTTCGTCCAGCAGGTTGCCACGCATGACGCGGATCATGCCGGCGGTGCCGCCGGTGGCGATGACGAGGACGGGGATCCAGATGTGTTTAAGCAGATCGATGACCTTGCCCACGCTCCACTCGACGGCGGTGGCGTATTCGGGCGAGAAGAGGCCGGAGACGTTGACCCCGAAGTACCGACCGCTCCAATACATGAGCAGGATGGCGAAGAGGAAGTTCGGCACGCACATGCCGAGGAAGCCGATGAAGGAGAGTACGTAGTCCCCGACCGAATACTGGCGGACGGCGGAGTAGATGCCGATGGGCAGGGCGATGGCCCAAGTGAAAAGGATGGTGCCAAGCGAGACCCAGAAGGTGAGCACAATGCGGTCGCCGGTGGTTCCTGTAACGGAGGCCTGGTTCTCCATGGATTTCCCGAGATCGCCCTGGAGCACGCCGGTGTCGGCGGAATCGAAGGTGGTGAACCAATACAAGCCGATCCAGCGGGTGTAGCGTTTCCACATGGGCTCATCGAGGTAAAAGGCTTCGCGGAGCTTGGCCACCTCCTGGGCGGCGGACATATCGCCGGTGGCTTCCAGCTCGATCATGCGGGTCTCGATATAATCGCCCGGAGGCAGTTGAATGACGACGAAGACGAGCACCGAAATGACGCCCAAGGTGGGAATCATGAGAAGGATGCGCCGGCCGATGAAAGGGTGGCGCAGAATGATCGCGAGCGCGATGGCGAGGAAGATGCCGATCACCAGGGTGCGCAGCAGATGCGTGGCGGTTTTACTGGAACTGACGGCGGGAGCGGCAGGAGGGGGGCCCTGCATCTGACCGTCAACCGAGGAGGTGGCGTCAACGTTGGTCGGGCCGGGGGTGGCGGTGCGAATTTCGCCTTGGATATGGGCCTGGGTGGCGGGCGAGTCGGCGTTGGTGTCGAAGAAAAAGGTCTCGATCCCGGTATTGGCCGGACTCATGAGGGTGAAGCCGACGAGGGCGCGCTCGGGCACGTTCCGAAAGCCGTTCTTGACCGTGACGATCTGGGGTGGGGGGGAAGCAATGGAGATGGTCCAGACGTTCTCGGCAGAAATGGCGGCGATTTTTTGGAAAATGACTTTTTGTTCATCGGGCCCGGCGACGAGGGCTTGTTCGTAGAGCTCGATGGATTCGCGATGGGGGGTGCCGGGCAGGGGTTCCAGGGCGATGCCGGAAGTGGCGTCGGCCGCACCGCGCAGGCCGCCGCGCATATACCAGCGGGCGTGGGCGACGGCGTAGGCGGAATCGTTGGAGATGGGGACGAAACTGCGGGCGTCCACCGTGGGGTAGAATTCGTTGGTGCCGATCCAGACCGAAAAATCCTGCAAGCCGCCGTTGCGTTCGCTTATGAAAAACGTGCGGCTGCGCTCGCGATAGACGGCGCGGACCCCGACGGAGGCCCAGTCGTCGGTCACGAATTGGGCGGGGCCCTCGCCGGTAAAGGAAGTGAAATCAAGGAACCACGTCATGCGCGTGCCGTCGGGGAAGGTGCGCATGCCCTCGCCATCGCGTTTGGCCAGGCCGAGCTGGTCGAGCAAGGCGTTGGCGCGCGCGGGATCATGGGTGACGAAGCTATCGCGCAGCAGCGGGCTGTGGAAGGGCGAGTCGGGGCCGGGCTCGACTTGTGAAGGCACGCCGATGCCGCTGTAAATCGAGTCGATGATTTTTTTCCGGTTGATGGCGAGGGACATGGCCTGGCGGAAACGTTTGTCGGACAGGAGCGGGGCTTTGTTGAATGAATCCGGCTCGTCGGGCGAAGCCTTGCGGGTGCCGTTGACGGAGATGACCCAGGCGGAGCGATCCGAGCCGAGCCAGTGCCGCACGTTATAGCCACCGCGTTCCCGGCCCTCCATGAGCATGGTGTAGTTGTCAAACGTGAGGCCGCGATCCTGCATGCTGGAGCCGCCGCCGGCGGTGGCGATGGGGATCATGGGCGGGCTCTTGGACTCGAAGAGCAATCGATCCACATAGGGGAGCTGGTTGCCCTGTGAATCGACGGCGAAAAAATAGGGGTTGCGCACGAACGAGAAGGGCGACGACAAGCGGTGGGTGCGAGGAATCCAGGGCCAGAGGCGCGGGTGGCCGACGCGCTCGGGCCCCTTGATGTTGCTATAGAGCGCGCGAAGGGAGCTGATACCCGTGGCTTGGCTGGCGCGGGCGATGAGTTCGGGGTCGCCGCCGATGGGATTGTATCGAGAGAGGTAGTGGCGCGGGGTGAGAATGGCTTCGGAGGCGAACGCACCGGCCAACGCTTCCAACAGCGTGCCATAGGGGTGGGGAAAGGTGAACTCCAAGGTGAGGTCGTCCACCGCGCGGATGCTGCCGGGCTCGCCGCGAACCATCATCCAGGACGGGATGGCGTCGCCGAGGGCGATCACTTCGCGGTGCCACCAGTAGGCGACGTCGTGCGCGGTAAAGGGGACGCCATCCGACCAGCGCACGCCGCGGCGGAGTTGAAACGTATAGGTGCGCCGATCCGGCGACACCGTCCAGGACCGCGCGAGATGCGGCTGGAGCGGATAACCCATCGGCGACCAACGCACAAGGGACACGCCGGAGAGCCGGTTGCCGATGATGAACCGGTCTCCATCGCCCAACGACAAGCGCAGCCAAGTGCCGCCGTAGCGGCCAATGCCCTCGGGGCCCTCAAGCACCACGGGCTCGGGGCCCACCCGCTCGGCCACCGGCGGAAACGCGCCTTGCGCGACCAGCTCCTTGAGCATGGGCGACTCGCCCTTCGGCCACCAAGCGCCGCGCTCGCCCTCGGTGTAGTCCACCTGGCGGTGAACGGTGGGCGCATTGGCATCAAAGAGGCGAGAACGGGCATCGAGCATGGCCGCGAC
>JBBRHC010000137.1:0-9175 GCA_038223295.1 Opitutales bacterium | reverse complement strand
CGGCTGCCGCGAGCAGATGGAAGCCGTATTCGATCCGGCCGAATCCTTGCGGGTCGGCCAATTCCTTGTCGCCGTTATTCGAGATGCCGTCGAACTTCATCAACCAGTGGCTAAACCCCTCGCCGGCCTCGACCTGCCCGGAGCGGAATTCGCCCGTTCCGGCGTTCCAGGCAAGAATCGCCTTGGCGCGCGCCCCGCCGGCCGAGGTGCCGACGCGCAGGATATCGCGCAGCGCGGCGGCGTGCGCCGCGTCGGCCTCCGCGTCCTCGCCCGCGACGGGCGCGGTGGCCAGGCCGGCCTTGCGCGCGAGCGCCTCGTTGGCGAGGCGCACCAGGGCGCCGATCTGGACTGGCGCGGCGACATCGCGCCCGGCACGCAGGGCGGGGCGAAACTCCAACGCGCCCATGCCCCGCGCCCCGAGATAACACAGCCGCTCCACCGGATTCAGGTCCGCCGGCGGCCGCCCCTGCCGGGCCAGCCACTGGTCGATCAACAGGTTGCCGAACCGGTCCGGCAAAGAATCGGCCAACAATCCCGGCAAACCCCGAAAACTCGAAACGGGCAGCTCGGGAAATTGATACGCGCCCGCGCGCAACGGCATCGTCAGGGGGGCGACTTGAACAGCGCTGGGCAGAAAATCCGCCGCGTATTCAAACCCGCCCAGCCGGCGCTCCGGGTCCCAGGCGATGGCACCGATGACGCGGTCCCAAAGGATGACTTCAGCAAGGGTTTCAGGCGTGGCCATGGTGGTGGGATGAAGCGGGTTCCGGACGGGCGCGCGGGCGCGACACGGCTCAGGCCTTCGGGCCCCAGGTCCACGCCGGCACCGGCTCGGCCAGCGCATCGGGCACCTTGCGCCGCCCCGTGGCGCGGCGGCGCTGTTTGCCAGCCAGCTTCACGAGCTGGATCGGACTGGGGCCGGGCGCGGGGATAAACGTATCCAACTGGCGCTGTAGGCCGAGGCCGCGAAGCAACGCGATGATGGTCAACAAGGTGCCGCCGTGGCCAGTCTCGACGTTGGTGATGGTTTTGCGCGCTACACCCGTGGCCTCCGCCAGCTCGGTTTGGCTTAGATTCGCGTTCAAGCGGTGCTGCTGCAGGCGCTGCCCCAACGCGCGCTGCCACTCTTGGTCACTCTTGGTTAGCTCTAGCATAACGAGTCAATAAGTGCCTTAAACCTCGATTTAATCAACTAAAGAGTGGTTAAATGCTCACTAAATTAAAATACACAATGCGCATAAAAGCGCGCAAAAAGTCGATTAATTTAGTTTTAGAGTAGTTTAACGCTCGTTATCTAAAAAAGACGTTTCCGATCGCAACCTTAGTTTGAAGACCCTCCGCGCTCGCTTCGGGCAGGATGAATCGTTCGCACCCAGGATAGTCGAAAGCCCTTCCATGCCTCGAATGCCTACGGCAAAAATCCTCGTTGGCTGACTGGCCTCGTCCCCCCGCCCGATGCATCGAGCCGTCTCCCGTAGGTTTTGGGGACACGCTCTACCTCCCCACCAGAAGCGGCGCACGTGTAGGGCGTGGTCGCCGCACCCCGCTGCTTCCAAAGGGCGGGGCGACCCCTGGAACGGCGTGGGGCGTGGTGCGCGCCGCTGGATGTTTGATGGCGGAGGGCAGACCGGGCTACTCGACGAAGGCCTCCAGTTCGGCGCAGACGAGCGCGACGGTGGCCGTGCTTTTGTCGCGGGACGCCGCCTGGGAGGAGGTCCCGATCACCCGCACGGCGACGACCGTCTCGGGCGCGGCCAGCCGCAGGGTTTGGGCGTAGCGCGCGGCAAAGGCGGCGGGGTCGGAGGCGGCGGTCTTATAATCGTTTTTTTGCACCGTCTGCAACGCTCCGCCGATGGTGGCGGTCGTCGCGGGGTAGTCGGCGAACTCGCCGACCTTTATCCACGGGCCATCGGGCGTGCGGCGGATCTCGACGGCGGGGCGGGCGACGCTGGAATCGAACCAGCCGTCGGCCTGCATATCGCGGCCGTGGACAAAAACCACGCGCCTGATCGTCACGGGCTCGGGCACGGTGACGGCAAACCAGAGCGGACCCTCGGCGGCGGGGGCGGTGATGCGATCACTGGGGAAGAGGTTGCCATCGCTGATTTTGGTGCGGAAGTCCGGGTCGGCGCGGCCGGGATTACCGTTGGAGGAACCCACCCCGGCGGCGAGCACGCTGGGACGCAGCGCACCGGCCAGGGGCAGCCATACCTGGTAACGGCCGCCGCCGCCGCCCGCCTCCGCGAACGGGACGAGGCGGAGGGCGAGCGGCTCCACCGTGGTGGCCGCGCCGCGGTCGTGGCGCACCCCGGCGCCGATGCGGTAGGCGGAGCCGGCGAGGGAACCGGTTTTCAAGGCGTCGGGCGCGGGCTCGGCGGTCATCGCGAGGGTGGCGAGGTCGGCGGTGGGCAGGACGAGTTGGCGGAGATTTTTAAAGCCGCCGGGCAAGAGGGTGTCGTCGGCGGCCAGGACGAGCGGACCGTAAAGGAGGGCGGCTTTGCCGGCGTTCATGTGGTCGCCCAGGAGGATGCGGGGGCCGACGTCGAGGCCGAGCCGGATGACATCGCCGGCGCGCCAGGCGCGGCGGAGGGCGACGTAGCCGTCGGCGGCGGGGCGGACGGGCTGGGGCTCGTCGTTGACCAGCAGGGTGGCGCCGGGGCTCCAGGCGGGCAGGCGGAGCTTCACGGCGAAGGTCGCGCCGGCGGTGGCGGCGGCCGCGGATCCGGAGGCGGCGGCGGGCGTAACGGTTATCTGGATACGGCCGGCGTGCGGGTAGTCGGTGACGGTATCGAGGGCGACGGCGCGGCCGTCGGCCAGGGTGAGGCGGGCGCGGCCGGGCGAGTAAAGGTTAACCACCGCGCCGTCGGCGTCCGTGCTCACGGCGAAGGTCGGGATGAGGGCGACGCCGCGCGGCCCGCTGGAGAGGCAGCAGTGGCCGGTGAGGGTGGCGCTGTAGGGCTTTTTGCCCTCCATCTGGACGTAGTAGCCCCAGGCGTCGCAGGCGGGGCTTTGCGCGCCGAAAAGCTGGTTCAGCACGACGCGCTCGAGCTCCTCGGCGAAGCGGGCCTCGCCGGTGAGGCGGAGGAGTTGGGCGTTGAACTGGAGCCAGCTCACGGTGACGCAGGTCTCGCCGACGCGGTCGTCGTTGGGCAGCTCGTGATCGTCCTGGAAGTATTCCCAGGAGCTGGCCGCGCCGGTGATGTAGAGGCGCTTTTCGCGGATGTCGGCCCAGGCGTTTTGACAGGCGGCGAGCAGGCGGGGGTCGCCGACGGTGCGATACAGTTCGAGCAGGCCGTTCAGGCAACTGATCATCTCGTAGGCCTTGGCGTTGCCCACCTCGTTCACGCGGCCGGTGGTGAGAAGGGTGGAGACGATCTTCGGGCCCTTGGGCTGCTCGCTGGCGCGGAGCAGGTAGTAGCTGAAATCGAGGTAGCGACGCTCGCCGGTGAAACGGTAGAGCAGGACCATGGGCTCCAGGACGCTGAGCGAGGCGAGGCCGGCGTGGTAGCCGGAGGCCACGATGTCTTTTTGGCCGGGCTGGTCGCCGAAGGTGGCGCTGAGCAGGTCGGCCATGCGGCGGCAGGTATCCATCGGCTGCAGGTTGCCGGTGTGGCGCATGTAGGTGATGAGCCCGAGAAGATTGTATTTGTGGGCCCATACATCCCAGGAGCTCCAGTAGTTGTCCGGCAGGTAGGTGCCAAGGTAGCCGTCGGGGAGCTGGCATTTTTGGAGTTCGAGCACGGCGGCGTCGAGCTTGGCGCGCAGGGCGGGATCGCCGGAATGAGCCCAGGCGAGGGTGGCGGCGTGCAGCCATTTGCCGATGTGCTCGCCTTCCCATTCTTGGCGGCCGGGACGCTGGCGGAAGCCCTCGAGGAGGCGGTCCACATCAATTTTGACCAGGCGGTTGGACTCGCTGCCGTCAATGCGCTGGCCCATCCAGCCGGTGAGACGCACGTTTCCGGGTGCTTGCATCGCCTGCCGGTCCGAGACCAGACCGGGAACCGGATCGGGCGACAGCGCGGCCGATCCGACAAGGGGGAGCCACGCGGCGCAGGTGAGCATGAGGCTGAGGGTTTTTCAATTCATGGGGTTTTTTATCCGAAAAATGCGGTCTCAAGCCGACGGGGGGCGGAGTCA
Source organism: Opitutales bacterium (assembly GCA_038223295.1). GTDB lineage: Bacteria > Verrucomicrobiota > Verrucomicrobiia > Opitutales > Opitutaceae > IMCC26134_A. The sequence continues at coordinate 5,038 of JBBRHC010000137.1, read as the reverse complement.
CCGCCCCCCACCGGCCGGAGGCGGATGATGTTAGCGCACGAATACCTGCAGCTCCGCGCAACTGACGGCGTGGTTATCGGTCTTTTCGCCACTGGAGGGCATGCCGGCCACGCGCACGGCGACGGCGGTCTCGGGCTTCGAAAGGGCGAGACTGAAGGTCTGGGATTGGCTGACGCGCTCGATGTCTCCGGTGGTGACGTCGAGCTGCCCCTTTAGCTCGCGTTTAAAGATGGCGCCTTCGGTGGCGGTCGTGGCGGGGTAGTCGGCGAGTTCGCCGATTTTTTCCCAGGCTCCGCCGATTCGGCGCTGCACATACACGACGGGTTTGCCGGCGCTGGTGTCGAACCAGCCGCGTTGGGTGAGGTTGAAGCCGTGGACGAAGGCGACCCGACGGAGGTCGAGCGGGCGGGCAAAACTCACGGAGAACCACTGCTCGCCGGCGGTCGCTCCGGACGAGGCGGTGGTGGTGCTGTTGAGGTCGCCGTCGTTGATCGCGAGGGCGGCCGCGGGGGCGGCGCCGGATCTGCCGGAGGCGGCGCCCAAACCCTCGATGGAGATATTCGGTGCCAACGCGGAGGCCAGGGTCAGCCAGATTTTGTAGTGGCTGCCGAAGCCGCCGGCATCAGCGAAGGGCACCAGGCGAATGGTCTGCGGGACCACGCTGGTGGTCGCGCCGGTGGTCTCGCGCGCTCCGGCCTCGATGCGGAAGACCTGCGCGCCGGGCCAGGTGAGAAACTTGCCCGTGGCGGGCTCGACGGTGAAGCCGGTCTTCTGCAAGTCGGCCGAGGGCAGGACGAGGGGGCGCAGGCTCGTCGCGCCGCTGGGCAGGAACGCGTCGTCGGCGGCGAGCACGAGCGGACCATAGAGGAAGGCGGCCTTGCCGACGTTGGTGTGTTCGCCGATGAGCACGCGCGGCTGCATCGTGAGATCGAGCTCGACGGTGTCGCCGGCTTTCCAGGCGCGGCGCAGGGCGACGTAGCCGTCGGCGCCGGGGGAGACTTTGGTGGCGGTGCCGTTGATGCGGAGCGGGGCGCCGGCGCTCCACTCGGGGATGCGCAGCTTGAGCGCGAAGGTCGCGGGGGCGGAGGGCGTCACGGAAATGCGGATACGACCATCGGCCGGATAGCGGGTGTCGGTCGCGAGGGTGACGGCGGTGCCGTCACGGAGCGCGAGTTTGGCGGTGCCGGCTTCGTAGAGGTTCACGACCGCGCCATCGGCGTCGGTGCTGGTGGCGAAGGTCGGGATGAGGGCCACGCCGCGTGGTCCGCTCGAGAGGCAACAGTTACCGGTGAGGGCGGAGCTGTAGGGCTTTCTGCCTTCCATCTCGACGTAGTAGCCCCAGGCGTCGCAGGAGGGGTTCTGGGCGCCGAGCAACTGGTTTAACACCACCCGCTCCAGCTCTTCGGCGAAACGCGCCTCGCCGGTGAGGCGCAGGAGCTGGGCGTTGAATTGCAGCCAGGTGACGGTGACGCAGGTCTCGCCGACGTTGTTGGTGTTGGGCAGCTCGTGGTCGTCGCGGAACAGCTCGCGGGAGCTCGCGGCGCCCGTGAGGTAGAGGCGATTTTCGTGGATGTCTTTCCAGGCGTTTAGAGTGGCGGTGAGCAAGCGCGGGTCGTGGTTGGTGCGATACAGTTCCAGGACGCCGAGCAGGCAGCTCAGCATCTCGTAGGCTTTGGCGTTGCCGACCTGGTCCACGCGACCGGTGGCGAGCAGGGTGGAGATGATTTTGGGGCCGTCGGGCTGTTCCCACGAGCGGACGATGTATTCGCAGAAATCCAGGTAACGCTTTTCGCCGGTCAGGCGGTGCAGGAGCGCCATGGGCTCGAGCACGCTGCTCGACGCCATGCCCGCGTGCCAGCCGGACTTGGTGATGTCGCGTTTGCCGTTCTCGTCGCCAAAGGTGTTGTACAACAAGTCGCCGATGCGGCGGCACGCCTCCAGCGGCTGGACGTTGCCGGTGTGGCGCATGTAGGTGAGCAGGCCGATGAGGTTGTATTTATGCGACCACACATCGAAGCCGGACCAATACCTCGCGGGGATGTAGGTGCCGAGGTAGCCGTCCTCGAGCTGGGTTTTCAGGAGCTCGACCACGGCGGAATCGATTTTGGCGCGCAGGGCGGGGTCGCCGGAGTGGGCCCAGGCGAGGGTCGCGGCGTGCAGCCATTTGCCGATGTGTTCGCCCTCCCAGCTCTGGCGGCCGGGGCGCTTGCGGTAGCCCTCCAACATGCGGTCAACGTCCACCTTGACCAGGCGGTTCGTCTCGCTGCCGAGGATGCGCTGGCCGACCCAGCCGGTGAGGGCGACATTCGCGGGCGCTTGCATCGCCTGGCGGTCGGCGATGAGGGCGGGGGCGGTGTCGGGCGATGCCGCGGTCGCGGCGAGGGCGGCGGGCGCAGCGGGCGCCGATGCGGCGGAGGTCGCGGCGGAGGCGGGTGAGAGCGCGAGGAGGCAGGGTAACAACAGGCGGAGGGCGGTGGGTTTCATGAGGTGGCGGGTTGGCGGGGGAACGGTTGGGTGGGTGGCGGTTGACGGTTGGGTGGTCGGGAAAATCAGGCGGCGGCAAACACCCGCGCGGACGGGAGGTCGGCGGCGGCGGCTTCGGTGGCGGCGCGGGTGGGGATGGAGGCCTGCGCGCCGGGCCGGAGGGTGGCGAGGGCGCCGGCGGCGTTGGCGAAACGGATCGCGTTTTCCAGGCTCTCGCCCTCGGCGAGGCGCACGGCGAGCGTGCCGGCGAAGGTATCTCCGGCGCCGACGGTATCGATGGGCTTTACCGGCAGGACGGGCGTCTCGAAGGCGCGGTCGGCGAGGATGCAGAGGGTGGAGTCGCCGCCGCGCGTGATGACGACCTCGCGGATCGCGAGCGCGGCGAGTCGGTGGCGGATGGCGGCGACCGAGGAGGCGAGTTTGTCGGCGGGAAGATCGAAGAGATGGGCGGCCTCGGTCTCGTTGACGATAACGGTGGAGACGGGGAGCTTGCCCCAAGGGAAATCGGTGCGCCAGGGCGACGGGTTGAGGACGACGCGCACACCGGCGCGCACGGCGATGCGGATGGCCTCCATGACGGCGGCGAGCGGCGTTTCCAACTGGAGCAGGAGCGCGTGCGAATCGCGGATGAGCGGGGCCTGTTTGCGCACGAGGGCGGCGGTGAGGCGGTGGTTGGCGGCGGGGACGAGGATGATTTGGTTTTCGCCGGCGGCATCCACGTTGATCCACGCGCTGCCGGTGCGTTCGCGCGGGAGGGTGACGAGACCGGTCAAGCCGATGCCCGCCTTGCCCAAGGAGGCACGGAAGGCGTGGCCGGGCTCGTCGTCGCCGACGCAGCCGATGAGGTGGACGCGGGCTTTTTGGCGGGCGGCGGCGAGGGCTTGGTTGGCCCCCTTGCCGCCGTGAAAGGTGGCGAAGCCGGTCGCGGCGAGGGTCTCGCCCGCGCGTGGCAGGTGCGGGACGTTCGCGACGAGATCGAGGTTGAGCGAGCCGACGACGGTGATGGAGGGAGGCATGTTAGGTCGCGGAAGGACGGCGGAAGAGACGCGCGAGCCACGGGGTGGAGCGGCCGGTGGAACGACCGCGCCAGGCGTCGAGGCCGACCGCGACGATGATGACCGCGCCGGTGATGACGCGTTTGGCGGGCTCGGAGACGCCGAGGTGGGCGAGACCGGTTTCGAGGATGGCGATGACGAGCACGCCGAAGAGGGTTTTGAGCACGGAGCCGCGTCCGCCCATCAGGCTGGTGCCGCCGATGACGACGGCGGCGATGGCGGCGAGTTCGAGCCCGGTGCCGGCGTTGGGATCGGAGGAGCCGAGGCGCGAGACGTGGAAGGCCGCGCCGAGTCCGGTGAGCAGGCCGCCGAGGGTGAAGATGGCGATTTTCACCGGGCGCGGGTTGATGCCGGCGAGCGCGGTGGCGGCCTCGTTCGTGCCGATGGCGACGACATGGCGGCCGAGCACGGTGCGCGAGAGCACGATCTGGCCGAGCACGGCGACGGCGATGGCGATGAGGAAGGCGGGCGTGAGACCGAGGCCGGCGACGGGGGTGGCGAGTGCTTGGACGGAGGTGCCGAGGTATTTGGTTTGTGAATTCGTGACGAGGTAGGCGAGGCCGCGCGCCACCTCCAACATGCCGAGTGAAACGATGAAGGACGGGACGTTGAGCCCCACGCTGATCGCGCCGTTGACCAGTCCGGCCGAGCCGCCGACGCCGATGGCGAGCAAGGTGGCGGCCCAGAACGGCCATTGCCAGTCGCCGAGGGCGACGCCGAGCACGGCGCCGGCCAGCGCGACGACCGAGCCGACCGAGAGATCAATCATGCCCGAGATGAGGATGAGCGTCATCCCGGTGGAGACGACCACGAGCGTGGGGATGCGGTTGGCCAGGGTGCTGAACGTGCGCAGCGACAGGAAGTGTTCGCTGAGCAGGCTGAACAGCAGGAGCAAGGCGCCGAGGATGGCGAGGGACGTCGCGAGGTCGGCGACCCAACGGCGGGAAGAGCGGGCGGAAGTCATGCGGAAAGGGGCGAGGACGAAGAAGGGCCGACGTAGCCGCTGAACGAGGCGCGCAGGAGGGCGGCCTCCGACCAGTCGTCGGGCGCGAGCTCGGCGGCGATGCGGCCGGCGGACATGACGACGATGCGGTCGCACACCGCGAAGAGTTCGGACGTCTCGCTGGAGACGACGACCACGGCCTTGCCCTTGGCGGCGAGGTCGCGGAGCAGCTCGTGGACGCGCAGCTTGGCGGTGGTATCTATGCCGCGGGTCGGCTCGTCCACCAGCAGCACGTCGCAGTCGCGCAACAACCAGCGGGCGAGCACGACTTTTTGTTGATTGCCGCCGCTGAGTTCGCCGACGGCCTGTTCGAGCGATGCGCGGCGCACGCCGACCTCGTCGCACACCGGCGTGACGCGGCGCAGCTCGGCCCCCGACGCGAGCCAGCCGCCGGGCGCGGCCTCGCGGGCGAGCACGGACAGGCCGGCGTTGACCGCGATGCCGAGCGAGAGGAGCAGACCGTCTTTTTTGCGGTCCTCGGGGATGAGGCCGAGCC
>JBBRHC010000136.1:0-9196 GCA_038223295.1 Opitutales bacterium | reverse complement strand
TTTTCGGTGCGCCGGGGGGGGCGCCCTGGTTTAGGGGCCGGCGGGTCCGCGTGCCCTTTGGGTGTTGTTTTAGTGGTTCGTGGTGCGGGAGCGGGTGGGGGTGTGGGGGCGCGTGGGCTGGTGGGCGCGGACGGCGAAGTTTTGCCCGGTCACGCCCGGCTGCGCGGCGGAGGGCCGGGCGGTGTTTCGGGACGGCTGCGCGGCGCTGGAGGCGCGGGACGGCGTCGCGCTGGATCGGGCCAAGCTCGCGCTCGAGCGCTGGCTGGCGGAGGGGCCGTGGACGGGCGGGCGCGCGACCTCGGCGGCGGGGGCGGCTTCGCCGCTGGCGGGGGTGGTCGAGGCGTGGCGGCGCGATCTGGCGCGTGCGTGGTCGCTCCAGGATTCGGCGCGGGCGGCGGGGCTTAGCTACACGCGCTTTCGGGCGCGTTTCGTCCTCGAGTATGGGCAGGCGCCCTACACGCATCTGCTGCGGCTGGAGCTGGCGCGGCGGTGGCTGCGCTCGACCAACGAGCCGGTGAAGGCGGTCGCGCTGCGCTGCGGGTTCACGCGGGCGGAGCCGTTTATCCGCGCCTTCGCCAAGGCCCACGGGGCGACGCCGGCGCGCTGGCGGGCGGCCCAGACGGACGCTGCGCGCGACGACAAGAAGCTTGCGCCGCACGGAGGGCGCGGCGTGCGTGAAAGGGTTTAACGCTTTTCGTATCCGCATGCCCGCCGACCCCACGCTCATCGCCCTCCTCCATGGTCCCGACCAGCCCGGTCTGGTCGCGCGCGTGGCCGGGTGGATTTTTGAGCGCGGGGGCAACATCCTGCACGCCGACCAGCACCGCGACATGGAGGCGGGGGTGTTTTTCCAGCGCGTGGAGTGGGTGCCGCCAACGAGCGCGGACGGCGCGGCGATGGCGGCCGAGTTTGAGGTTTTCGCGCGCGATCTGGGCATGGCGGTGCGGGTGGCGCGCAGCGAGGCGCGGCCGCGCGTGGCGTTGTTTGTCTCAAAATTCGACCACTGTTTCCACGACCTCATCCTGCGGTGGAAAACCGGCGACTACGCCGGGGACTTCGTGGCCGTGATCTCGAACCATTCCGATCTCGCGGAGGCAACGCGCGGTTATGGGCTGCCCTACCACCATATCCCGGTGAGCGCCGCGACCAAGGCCGAGGCCGAGGCGCGGCAGCTCGCCTTGTTGAGCGAGCTGCGCGTGGACCTAGTCATCATGGCGCGCTATATGCAGGTCTTGTCCGGCGACTTTCTTGAGCGCGGTCCGGCGGTGATTAACATCCACCACTCCTTCCTGCCCGCCTTCGCCGGCGGCCGGCCTTACCACCAGGCCTACGAGCGCGGGGTGAAGCTGATCGGCGCGACCGCGCACTACGCCACCGCCGTGCTGGATGACGGCCCGATCATCCAGCAGGAGGTCGTGCGCGTGACCCACCGGCACGATGTATCCGACCTCATCCGCATGGGGCGCGATTTGGAACGCATGGTGCTCGCCCAGGCGGTGCGCGCGCATTTGGAGAGCCGGGTTCTGGTTTACGGGAAACGTACTGTGGTGTTTGATTAAGCGGACGCGTTAACTGTTCGTTGGCAGGAGTTTGAAACTGCCTAAATCGCGGCTTTACGGATCGGGACGGGGATGTTTTGGTCACAATCCCTTATCCCCTACCGCATGGCCGCTACCGCTCCCAAGACTCCCGCCGGCGACGACCGTAATCTCGTCGCCATCGACGAAAACTATCTCGCTCCGTCCTTCGAGGATAAGCTGACGATCTTCTGGGAGAAAAACGCGCGCACCGTGGTCGCGCTGGTGATCATCGTGGTGCTCGCTTTGCTCGCCCGCTGGGGATTCCAGCTCTTTGCCGCGCGGCGTGAGGCCGCGATTCGCGCCGATTACGCCGCCGCCGCATCGTCCGACCAGCTAAAGGCTTTTATTGTCGCCAACCCCGCCGCGCCGCTCTCCGGCGTGGTTGGTCTGCGTCTGGCCGACGAGGCTTACGTGGCGGGCAACTTTATCGCCGCGCGCGAGGCCTACGCCGCCGCCGCGCCGCTGTTGGGCACTGATCCGCTCGCCTTCCGCGCCCGGCTCGGCGCCGCCATTTCCCCGCTGCAAGCCGGCGATGTCGCCACCGCTCGCCCCGCGCTCGAGGCGCTGGCGAACGACACCGCCTTCGCGAAGGCCCTGCGCGCCGAGGCCGCCTACCACCTCGCCGTGCTCGCCCGCGACGCCGGCCAGCCCGTCGAGGCCACTCGCTGGACGGAAATCGTGCTGGCCGCCGATTCCGAGGGCATGTGGGCCCAGCGCGCGCTTCAGTTGCGCGGCAGTTTTCCCGTCGCCCCCGCACCGGCCCCCGTCGCCGCGCCCGTGGCGAACGATGCCGCCGCCGAGGCTGCGGCCACCCCCGCCGAAGCGGCGGTCATTTTCCCGGCGACCAAATAAACGCATCACCCTTTCTCCCACTGGTTCTGGGGGACACCCGACGAGCCCGCCGATGCCCCAAACGGCGGGTTTCGTTTTGTCCGGATTTCTGGTTTTTGTTGAAGGGGAACATTGACTCGCCCGCATAAGCCCCCCTCTCTGCCCCTCCTCACGCGAGATTTCGGGGTGTAGCTTAGCCTGGTAGAGCGCCTGGTTTGGGACCAGGAGGTCGTAGGTTCGAATCCTATCGCCCCGACCATCTCCGCGTATTGTGCAAAACAAACGTATTCTGTTTGTTTTCCGTTTATTCCGTCCCCCCGGCCAATCTCGGCTTGAATCCAGGGTTGTCGCCACCTACCCACACGGCTGTAACTTTACCAAAATGGACCCGATCTCGCGCGAACCCTCACCCAGCTACCTGCCCATCGCAGGTCTTATTGCCGGCCTTGTCGGCCTGCTTCTTGGGGTTATCGCCCTCGTTAACGCGTCCAAGGCCAATCGGGTCGCCACCGCCGCCCAGGCCGCGCAGGCCGAGCAGGTCGAACGCATCGATGGGGCCATCAACTCCGCCGAGCGCGCCGGTAACAATTTCGGCGTGCTTAAGTCCTCCACCCAGGATGGCTTCAACCTCATCGCTTCCGAGCTGGCCAAGATCAACGGCGAGGTGACCAAGCTTCAGGAAGTCGCCACGCGTTCGGCCGCCGCTCCGGCCGCCAGCCCTGGTGCCGCCGCCGCGAGGCCCGCCGGCCCGGTCGTCGCGGCTCCTGGAGAGTATATCGTCAAGGGTGGTGACACCGGCTTCAAGATCGCCAACGCCAACGGCGTTTCGGTCGCGAACTTGCAGGCGGTTAATCCCGGGGTGAGCTGGACCGGTCTTAAGGTTGGCCAGAAGATCAAGCTCCCCAAGAAGTAAGCCCGCGTATCGGTCCCTTTTATGTTCTTTCTCCCGCCCCGAAACGGCGGGAGTTTTTTTGACCATGTCTGCCGAACACACGGGTTCCGTCGCGCCCGACGCTGCGGGGTTTTCTGTTTTGCCGGACCATCCAGCCGGCGGGCCGGCCCGTTGGGTGCGGGGTGAGCCGAGAGTGGTGGCGCACACGCGCATCCTCGATGTGCAGAGCGTGCCGTTTCACCATCCGCGGCGCGGCGCGAGGCGGGATTTTGTCGTGGTGAGCGCGCCCGACTGGGTAAACGTGTTGGCGCACACCACCGACGACCGCCTCGTGTTGGTGAATCAGTTTCGTTACGGCATCGACGCCTTCTCCTGGGAGATCCCGGGTGGAGTCATCGAGGCCGGCGAGGATCCGGTGTTGGCGGGCGTGCGCGAGTTGTTGGAGGAAACCGGATACGCCGGCTCGGGCGCGCGGTTGCTGGCGAGCGTGCATCCGAATCCGGCGTTTATGAACAACCGTTGCCACCTGGTGCTGGTGGAGGATTGCCGCTTGGCCGCGCCGGTCGCGTGGGACGTGGACGAGGAGATCGAGACGGTGGCGGTGCCGGTCGGGGAGGTCTACGCGCGCGCGCGCTCCGGCGGCATCACGCACAGTTTGGTGTTGGACGCGTTGTTGTTTTTCGAGCCGCTCTGGCGCGCGAAACGCGGGGGCTGAGCCGGGGCGGTGGGGGCGTGGAAAGGCCTGCTCGTTTGACTTGTTGGCATTTAAGTCCTCCCTTCCGCCCTTCGATACATGCCTGACTCCGCGCCCGATTTTGCCAATTCCCCTGAACTTTTAGTCAGCGTAGCCGACACGCGCCTGCCTGCGGCGCTGGAGCAGGAGATTCGCCGGATCTACGCGCGCAGCCCACTCTACGGCAGACGGTTCCCCCTGCACACGGATTCACTGCACTGGAGCTGTTATCAGGAAATCCCCGCGCTATCGAAAAAGGAGATCGTGACCCATGGGCACGAGGCGTTTTTCGAGGACTATCGGGTCATCCAGCAGGGGCTCGACGAGAAGCGTTTCGAGTATGAGTCCACCTCCGGAACCACGCAGGGGCCCATGACCGTCATCATGGAGGACGGCTGGTGGAGCGCACAGCTCGCCCGCGCCTACCGCGCGCATCCGCTGCTCGCGCCTTACGCGGATCGCCCGCACCGCAAGTGCATCCTCGCGCCGGTGGGCTGCTCCTCGAATCTTTGTCCCTACGAGGATCACCCGTTCCCGCACCGCTACTTTGATGGAACGGTATACCTGAATCTCACCAGCGATCCCTTCGTGTTCCCCGAGACGGAGTGGGATCGCATCGTCACGGAACTACAGGCCGTGCAGCCGGAGATCATCGAGGGCGAGCCGATCTATCTCTCGCTGCTGGCGCGCGCCGCGCTGCGCCGCCGCGTATCCATAGCGTCGATACGCGTGGTGATCCTCACCTACGGCAAGGCGAGCCGCGTGCACGCCCGGCGCATCGCGGAGGCTTTCCCGGCCCCGCAGGTCGATCTCTACGGCTCGACCGAGGCGGGTTACCTTTTCATCGGCGAGGCGTTCAAGGACGATTCGCGGGTCATCGACGGCAACGCCTTCGTGGAACTCGCGCCGTATCGCGGGCTCGCCGATGTTTTTCAGATTTATGTGACCACGCGCGACCGCGAGGCGATGCCCCTGCTGCGTTACCACACGGGCGACGTGGTGCGTCGTTTGCCGACCGGTTATCGTGTGCTGGGACGCGAGGGCGGGCTTCATTTTCGGGCGGATGGCTCGGTGGTGTCGCCGACGGAAATCGATTCCGCGATACCGGCGGATTTCCAGTGTTGGCATTACAGCCTTACCCAATCCGGCGATTCGCGCTGGAATTTCGATTACGTGGCCGAGGACAGCGCCCCGAAGGGCCTCGAAGCGGCGATAGCCGGGGTGCTAGGCGATGGCGTGCGGGTGTCGGCGTTTCGTAAGCGTTTGATCGCGCCGGCGGCGAGCGGGAAATTCGCCCTCCTCAAGCCTTTGCCCGGACGGTGACCGGACCCGCGCGGGGAAACCACATGGCGGGTATGAACGCACCGGTTGGCGCGCGACGGTTGGCGGTTTTTGGCGCCGGGTATGTGGGCGGCGCGCTTGCGCGAAGTGCGCTGGCGAGCGGGTGGAGCGTGGTCGCGCTCACGCGCAACGCGGAGACGGCGGAGAGCCTGCGCCTGACGGGGTGCGAGATCGTGGTCGGCGATCTGGCCGGCCAGGCATGGTGGGAGGCGCCGGCCCTGGCGAAAAGCGCGGATCGGGTCGCGGTGACGGTCGCGAGCGGCGGCGGCGGCGCGGAGGGTTATCAGCGGAGCTACGTGCAGGGTTTGCGCAGCGTCGTCGGCTGGGGGCGAAGCATGGCGGAGCGGCGTGGAGGGGCGGCGGGGCATCTGATCTACACCAGTAGCACCTCGGTCTATCCGCAGGATGGGGGGCGACGCGTCACGGAAGCGGATGCGGTCGGGGGCGAGGCGGCGACGACGCAGGCCCTGATCGAGGCGGAGCGGGTGGCGGGGGAATGGCCGGGGGCGGCGACGGTGTTGCGGTTGGCGGGGATTTACGGGCCGGGGCGGGCGCATCTGGTGGAACAGGTGCGCGGCGGCACGGTGGCGGGGCGGGCGGAGGCGCATCTGAACCTGATTCACCGCGACGATATCCTCGGCGCGATGGAGGCGGCGTGGGCGCGACCGGCGGCGCGAGGGACGGTGGCGGACGTGTTTAACCTCGCCGACCAGGGCGAGGCGACGAAGGGCGAGGTGGTGGCGTGGCTGGCGGCGTGGCTGGGGGTGGCGCCCCCGGTTTTTAGCGGGATGCCGGCGGGTGGGCGGCGCGCGATCACGCCGGATCGTATCATCGACGCGGGTCGGGCGCGGGTGGGGTGGGGTTGGCGACCGCGGTATCGGACGTTTCGCGAAGGCTACGCGGAGATGCTCGCGGGGGCGATACAGGCTTGAAAGCGGGGGCGGCTTACGCGGCACTCACCCTCTCCCATTTCGTTCGTTCAACCTCAAACCCAAGCACCACCATGGCCGGCGTCGGAAAACTCCTCAAACAAGCCCAGAAAATGCAGCGCTCTATCGAGCTCGTCCAAGGCCAGCTCGCGGCCAAGGAACTCGACTTCTCGCGCGGCGGCGGCGCGGTGCAGGTAAAGGTGAACGGGGCGGGCCAGTTCATCGCGCTCAAGATCGACGCCGAGTTCCTCAAGGAGGACGCCGCGACGGTTTCATCCGAGATCCTCGCCGTCGTGCAAGAGGCCGCCGCCGCCGCCAAGAAGTACAACGAGGAAGAAATGCAAAAGGTCACCTCGGCCTTCCAGATGCCGGGAATGTTCTGATATTTATGGTTGATGATTAATGATTTATGATTGGTAACGGCGGAAGACATGCAGGTTGGAGGGTTGCGCGGGCCATTCCGGACAAATCATCAATCATAAATGACATATCATAAATTCCGTGACTCCCGCGTTTGAGAAACTGCAGCAGGCGCTGAAGCGCTTGCCGGGGGTCGGGTATCGGTCGGCGGAGCGCATGGCGCTGCATTTGCTGGTGGAGAAACCCGAGCGGCTGACCGCCTTGGTGGCGGCGCTGGAGGATGCGGCGGGGGCGGTGCGGCGGTGCGCGCGTTGCGGCAACCTGGCCGAGGGCGAGCGTTGCGCGGTGTGCGCGGACGAGCGGCGCGACCACGGCGTGGTCTGCGTGGTGGAGCACGTGCCCGATCTGGTGGCGATGGAGCGCTCGGCCGCTTATCGCGGCGGCTACCACGTGTTGCACGGTCGCCTCTCGCCTATCAACGGCGTGGGACCGGATGATATCAACTGGGCCGCGCTGCGCGAGCGACTGGACTCGGGCGAGGTGCGGGAACTGATCCTCGCGCTGGGCAACGACGTGGAGGGCGAGGCGACTTGCCACTTTATCACCCGCCATCTGGCTCCCGCCGCGTCGTCGGCCGGGGCGGTCGCGGACGGGAGCGCCGGGCCGGCTCCGGTGGCGGCGATCAAGGTCTCGCGCATCGGCTTCGGCCTGCCGAGCGGCGGCGGGGTGCTCTATGCCGACGCAGTGACGCTGCGCAGCGCCCTGGAGGGGCGGCGCGAATACGCTTAGCGCGGGGGCGTTGCCTCCGGGTCGGGGCGCGGGATAGTGCGGCAAGATCATGTCGTGGAATCTTCATACGCTGCGCGAGCGAGTCGCGGGTTGGTCGCCGGCCGAGCGCGCGGCGGGGGCGACCTGCGGGCTGGCGGGGCTGGGCTTGCTGGCGTGGGCGGCGCGACTCTGGCCGGAGTGGGAAACCAATCCGGATTTGTCGCACGGCTTTTTGGCGGTGCCGGCGGTGGGGCTTTTGTGGTTGCGGGCGCGCGAGGGCGCGTCGGCGGGGCGGGGGCTGGGGCCGGGCGCGCAGCTCGCGCTGACGGCGGTGGCGGGCGCGGGGCTGCTGGGGGCGGCGTTGCTGGCGACGGCGTATGCGGTGGCGATGGACTGGTCGGCGGTGCCGACCTTGTTTTTGTTGAGCGCGGCGATCGGCGCGGGCCTGGTGCTGGCGGCGACTCTGGCGGCGGGGCGGGAGGTGGCTTGGATACGGCCCGGCTGGCCGGCTTTGGTGATGGTGGCGGTGGTGTTGCTCAGCTCGCCGCTGCCGCCGGCCACCTATGCGAAGCTGACGATGGGTTTGCAGGAGGCGATCACGGTCGGGGTGGTGGAGGCACTGCGGTTTTTTGGCGTGCCGGCGCTACGGTCGGGCAACGTGATCAATCTCGGCACGACGTCGGTTGGCGTGGAGGAGGCGTGCAGCGGGGTGCGCAGTCTCGTCTCGTGCGTGCTGGCGGGGCTGGTGCTGTCCGCGATCCTGCTGCGCTCGCCGTGGCGGCGCGCGGTGCTGGTGGGGCTGGCGGGACCGCTGGCGCTGGCGACGAATTTCGCGCGTTCGCTGACGCTGACTTTGCTGGCGCGCAACGGGGTGGACATCGCGGGGGCGTGGCATGACGGGCTGGGCTACGCCGTGCTCGGGGTGACGACCGGCCTGCTCGCGGCGCTGGCGTTTGCCTTGGAGGAAAAAGCGACGGTGAGCGGGGAACCCGCGGCGGGGCGCGAGGAGCGGGCGACGCGAGGCGGGCCGCGGTCGGGGTGGCGACCGGCCTCGGCGGGGGCGCTGGCGTGCGTCGTGTCGGTGACGGTCTGGTTTGGCTATGTCGCTGCGCGCACCGAGGCCATGCCGGCGGTGGCGGGGGAGGTTCCCCCGCTGGCGGAGTTGGTGCCGGCCAAACCGGACGCCGGCTGGGAGGTGGCGACGCGGGGCGACCTGGAACGCTTCGCGGAAATCCTGCAAACCGGGCATCTGCTGGAGCGCACGTATTCAAAGATCGGTGACGACGGCAAGCCCACGCGGTTCACCGTCTACGTCGCCTGGTGGCCGGCGGACGGGGCCTCGGTGAGCACGGTGGCGGCGCACACGCCGGAGGCGTGCTGGCCGGGCGCGGGGTGGGTGGCGCAACCGGAGGGTAACGGGCGGCTCGACCTTCCGATCGGGGACGGCCGGCGCGCGGGCGAGGCGGAGCAGCGCACGTTCGTGAACCAGGGCCGCCCGCAGCGGGTGTGGTATTGGCATCTGGTGGCGGGCCGGCCGATGCGGAGCTTTGAGCCGCGTTCGTGGCGCGAGCAGTTGCGGGTGTTTTTCGAGCAGGGCGTGGCGCGCAAACAGGAGCAGGCCTTCGTGCGGATTTCGTGCAATGGGTATTGGTCGGTGGGGGCGGACGTGCCGGTGGTGGGGGTGGTGTTGGGGGGGCTGGGGCGCCTCGGGGGGCCGTTGGGGGGGGGGGGTGGGTGAGGGGTGGTGGAAGAAGGGCGAAGG
>JBBRHC010000135.1:0-9285 GCA_038223295.1 Opitutales bacterium | reverse complement strand
GCTGGCGTTTCGCGCGTTTCGTCCGCGTCACATCACCCTGACCTTTCACGGCTCGGAAATTCAGCGTTTCCACGCCGACCCGACCACGCGCTTGTTCACCCGTCGCTTGATCCACTATGCCGAGCGCGTCAGCGTGCTCACACGCTACACCGAACGCCTGCTGCTGGAGCGGTTTCCCGAAGCTGCGGCCAAGACTTTCCTCACCCCCGGCGCGCTCCGGGCCGGCGGCGGCGCCGGCTCCAGCCTCGTCGGCGCGACCGGCGGCGGCGAACCCGCGCTAGCCAACGTATCCACGCGCGACTCGGCCTCGACGCGCCGGCTCGTGGTGCTCACCGTGGGTCGCCTGCACCCGCGCAAGGGCCAGTTACAAACCCTGGAGGCGCTGCGCCGGCTCCCGCCCGAGCTCCGCGCCCGCGTGGAGTATCACCTCGTCGGCACCGCCGCCCGCAAGGGCTACGAACGCGTGCTGCGCGCGAACGCCGCCGCGGCCGATTTTCCGGTGCGATTCCTCGGCGCGCTGGACGAGGCGGCGCTGGAGAAAGCCTACCGCGAGGCGGATATTTTCGCCCTTACCAGCGTGGACCACGGGCACAGCGTGGAGGGTTTCGGCCTGGTCTACCTCGAGGCCTCCGCGCAAGGCCTGCCGGTCGTGGCCCACCACGTGGGCGGCGTGCCCGAGGCGGTCGAACACGACGTCACCGGCCTGCTCGTGCCCCCCCACCGCGGCGCGGAGCTGACGGCCGCCTTTGCCCGGCTCATCACGGATCACGCCCTGCGAGCTCGGCTAGGGGCCGCCGGCCCGGCCTGGGCGCGACGCCACACCTGGGAACACTCCGCGCGCCTGCTTTTCGGCCAGCCCGGCCAGGCCGAGGTCCGGGACGAAGCCGGTTCCGACGTCGATTCCAACGACGTTTCGGAGCGCGCGGCGGAGGGCGCCCGCGCGTGAAGCCCCTGCGCATCCGGATCGTCCAGGACCTGCTCCGCAGCGGCGGCACCGAGCGGCAAACCATCCTGCTCGCCCGCGCCTTCGAGGCCGACGGACACGACGTGGCCGTGATAACCTTTCGGCCCGGCGGAACGCTGGCCGACACCCTCGCGCCCGTCCCGCGAGTGACGCTGCAACCCTTCGACACCGGCCTCAACTGGTTCGCGCCCGGCCTCCTGCGCACTTTGCGCCGCGCCGCGCCGGACGTCGTGCTCCTCATGGGTCGCATGGCCCATGTGCATGGCTGGCGAGTGGTTTCCGCCCTGCCCGCCCTGCCCGCCGTGCGCGTCGTCGCCACGCTCCGCACCGGCAAACCCCTGCCTTGGGGCTACCGCCGCACGCTCGCCCGCGCCGCGCACGTCGTGGCCAACAGCGCTGAATCCGCGCGTCGCCTCACCGGCAGCGAGGGCGTGCCCGCGAGCCGCGTTTCCGTGATTCACAACGCGTTGGTCTTCCCGCCCGGTCCCGTCGCCGCCCCCTGCGCCGACTCGTCCCCTGCCGCATCCCTATCCGCCCCGTCCACCCCATCCGCCCCCACGGCTCCATCCGCTCCCGCCGCCCGCGATCTGCGCGCGCAGCTCGGGGCCGGCCCGGCGAGCGTCGTACTGCTCTGCGTCGGCATGCTGCGACCCGAGAAAAACCAACGCGCCCTGATCGAGGCCGCCGCCCTCCTGCCGCCCTCCCCCGACTGGCGGCTGTGGTTCGTCGGCGAGGGCCCGGCGAGGGCCGCCTGCGCCGCGCTGGCCGCGCGGCTGGGCGTGGCCGAGCGCGTGCGTTTCCTCGGGTTTCAGGCCGACCCGCGCCCGCTCTACGCGGCGGCCGATGTGGCGGTGCTGGCGTCGCGCGCCGAGTCGTTGTCCAACTTTCTCATCGAGGCGCAGGCGCACGGCCTGCCCGTGGTCGCCGCCCGCGCCACCGGCGTGGACGAGTGTTTCCGCGACGGTGTCTCCGGCACGCTCGTGGCGCCGGACGACCCCGCCGCCTTCGCCGCCGCGCTCCTGCCCTACCTCGCCGATCCCGCCCGCCGGGCCGCCGCCGGGGCGGCGGGCGCGGCGCACGCCCGCGCCGCTTTCGCGCCCGCCGCGCAGGCGCGGGCCTACCTCGCGCTCTTCGCCCGCCTCCTCGCCACCCGCGCAAACGACGCCGACGCCGCCGACACCGACGAAGCCGACGACGACGGCCGGCCTAAGGCGCGGGATTGACGCCGACGGGTATCCACGCCTCCCGTTCACCCCTTTTTATCCATGCGCATCCTGGTCACCGGCGGAGCCGGCTTCATCGGTTCCCACGTCTGCACCGCGCTCCGCACGCGCGGCGACACCGTGGCGCTGCTCGATGATTTCAACGATTTCTACGATCCCGCCCTGAAGCACGCCGCCGCCGTCGAGACGGGTGCGCGCATCTGCCCGGCCGACCTGCGCGACCCCGCCGCGCTGCGCACCGTGTTCGCAGACTTCGCCCCCGAGGCCGTCATCCACCTCGCCGCCCGCGCCGGCGTGCGCCCCTCGCTCGCCGCCCCCGATCTTTACGCGGACGTCAACATCCGCGGCACTATCCACCTGCTCGCCGCGATGCGCGCCGCCGGATGCCGCCGGCTCGTCTTCGCCTCCTCCAGCTCCGTCTACGGCGAAAACCCGCAAGTCCCCTTCGCTGAGGATCACGCGCTCACCTCCATCATTTCGCCCTACGCCGTGACCAAGCAGGCCGGCGAACAACTCTGCCGCATCGCCGCCACCCAGGATGGCCTCGCCGTCATCGCACTGCGCTTTTTCACCGTCTACGGCCCGCGCCAGCGCCCCGATCTGGCCATCTCGAAGTTCACCTCGCTCATCGCCGCCGGCCGCCCGGTCGAGCTCTACGGCGATGGCTCCACCAGCCGCGACTACACCTACGTGGACGACATCGCCGCCGGCGTGCTCGCCGCCCTCGACCGCCTCGCGCCCGGCCACCGCACCTACAACCTCGGCGGCGATCACCCCGTGACGCTGCGCGAGCTCGTCTCCGGCCTCGAAGCCGTGCTCGAGCGGCGCGCCGTGATCCACCACCTGCCGCCCCAGGCCGGCGACGTCTCCCGCACCTGGGCCGACATCTCCCGCGCGCGCGCCGAGCTGGGCTACGTGCCCCGCGTGGCCCTGGCCGAGGGCTTGGCCCGCTACGTGGCGTGGTGGCGTGCGCGCGGCGTGGCTTGAGGCCGACCCGCGCAACACCCGGCGCTTCGCGCCGCGCCTCGCGCCGAGGCTTGCCCGCCGCCCGATAAAAGCCTGTCTCTGCCGCACATGTCGCGCGTCTTCATCACCGGCCTCGGCCTCATCACCAGCATCGGCAACGACGTCGCTGCGGTGGAGGCCAGCCTGCGCGCCCTGCGCCACGGCATCGAACGCTACGCCCCCTTCGCCGCCGATAATTGCCCGGTCAAGCTCGCCGCCCCCATGCGCGGCTTCGCCACCGACGCGATCGATCCCGAGGACTGGACCATGCCCGCCGGCTACTCCTTCCGCCGCGAGATCCTTCGCAGCCTCGCCCCCCACGGCCTCTACGCCGCCTGCGCGTTTCAACAGGCCGTCGCCGACGCCCGCCTCGCGCCCGCCGACATCTCCAACGACGACACCGGCCTCTACGCCGCCTCCGCCGGCTCCCCCCGCCTGCTCACCACCTACATCAACCGCATCCACCAGCTCGGCGCCATGCGCTGCCCCCCGCTCGGCGTGGTCGCCAGCATCGCCGGCACCGTGCAGTTCAACCTCGTCGCGCAGTGGAAAATCCGCGGCGCCTCCACCGGTTTCGCCTCCGCCTGCGCCTCCTCCGCCCACGCCCTCGGCTTCGCCCACGACGAGATCGCGCTCGGCCGCCAGAGCCGCATGTTCGTGGTCGGCGCCGAGGATGGTAACAGCGAGACCATCCTGCCCTTCGCCACCATGCGCGCCCTCTCGCCCAGCCTCGACCCCGCCACCGCCTCGCGCCCCTTCGACGCCGCGCGCGACGGCTTCGTCGGCACCGGCGGCGCCGCCGTGCTCGTGCTCGAAAGCGAGGCCGAGGTCCTCCGCCGCGGCGTCGCCCCCTACTGCGAAATGCTCGGCTGGGGCCAGGCCTCCGACGGGCACAACGTCGCCATGTCCCACCCCGACGGCGACGGCCTCGCCCGCGCCATGAGCCGCTGCCTCGCCGCCTCCCGCCTCACCCCCGCCGACCTCGACTACGTCAACGCCCACGCCACCTCCACCCCCATCGGCGACGTCTCCGAGTGCCGCGCCCTCCGCGCCGTGCTCGGCCCCGAGGCCGCCCGCATCCCGGTGAGCAGCACCAAGGCCCTCACCGGCCACGGCCTCTCGCTCGCCGGCGCGATGGAGACCGCCTTTTGCGCCCTCGCCGTGCGACGCGGCTTCGTGCCCGGCTCCGCCCACATCACCCGCCTCGACCCCGCCGCCGAGGGTTTGAACATCCCGCGCCTCACGACCGACGCCCCCCTGCGCGCCGTGTTGAACAACAGCAGCGGCTTCGGCGGCGCCAACGTAGTCCTCGCCCTCGCCCGCGCCTGACCCAGCCCCGCCCCTCGCCCCTCTCCGCCGTTCCCCCACCGCCCTTCGCCCCTCGCCCCTCGCCTTTTGCTCCTCCGCCCCCATGCCCCGCCCTCCCCTCGCCCACCGCTACCCGCGCGCCCTCGTCACCGGCGCGAGCAGCGGCATCGGCGCGGCGCTCGTCGCGCACCTGCTCGCCGACGGCGTCGAGGTCTGGGGCACCGCGCGCAAAGCCGCGCGCATGCCGTCGCGGCCCGGCTTCCACGCCGTCACGCTAGACCTTGCCGACGGCGATGCCGCCGAGCGCGCCTTCCTCGCCGCCCAGGCCGAGGCGGGCGGAGCCTTCGATCTACTGATCAACAACGCCGGCTACGGCGTTTTCGCCCCGGTCGAGGCCCAGCCCTTCGCCACCTGGGCCGCCCAGCTCGACGCGATGCTCACCCAGACCATCCGACTCTCCCTGCTCGCCCTGCCCGCTATGCGCGCGCGCGATCGCGGCGCGGTGGTCAACGTTACCTCGCTCGCGGTCGAGTTTCCCATCCCCGGCATGAGCGGCTACAACGCCGCCAAAGCCGGCCTCTCCGCCTGGAGCGCGAGCCTCGCCTTCGAGCTCGCCGGCACCCGCGTCATCGCCCTCGATCTCCGCCCCGGCGACATCCGCACGCCCTTCAACACCGGCGTCGTGCAGACCCCCGGCGCCGCCGCCCCGCCCGATCCGCGCTGGGCCCGCGTGTGGCGCCGTTACGAGGCTCTGCACGACGCCGCGCCCGGCCCCGAGCGCGTCGCCGCCGACCTCGCCCGCGCCCTGCGTCGCGGCCGCTCCGGCGTGGTGCGCTCGGGCACGTTTTTCCAGGCCCGCCTCGCCCCCTTCCTCGCCCGCCTCGGCTCGCTCCGACTCAACCACGCCACCCAGGCCCGCTACTTCGACCTGCGATGAGCGACCCCGACCCCGCCGCCCGCCCCGTCCCCGCCTCGCCCGCCGCCCCTAGCCTTTCGCCTTTCGCCCCTCGCCCCATCATCGCCTATCTGTTCACCACCTTTCCGAAGTCCACCGAGACCTTCATCCAACGAGAGGTGAGCGCGCTGCTCTCCAGCGGCCACGACCTCCGGCTCTACTCGATCTGGGGCGGCGGCGACACCTTCGAGGGCCGCCCCGTGAGGCGTTTCCCGAAGTGGCAACTGCTCACCCTCCTCTTCTGGTTGCCGTGGCACTCCCTGCGCCGCCCCCGCGCGCTTGGAGAACTCCTGCGCGGCGCGCTGCGCCGGCCGCCCTCGCTCCTTAACCTCGGCGAAAACCTCGTCTCGCTCGCCTTCGCCTTTGTGTTCGCCGGGCACTTTCGCCGCCTGCGCCCCGCCCACGTCCACGCCGTCTGGGGCGGCGGCCCCGCGACCGCCGCCTGGCTGCTCTGGCGGCTCGACGGCCATCCCTTCAGCGGGGCCGGCCACGCCTACGATCTGTATCAGGATGGTGGAGACGGCTGGCTGCGCGAAAAACTCGCGCCCGCGCTTTTCGTTCACACCTCCACCGAGATGGGTGCCGCCACCCTGCGGGCCAAAGACGTCGCCCCCGGCAAGATCCACGTCATCCGCCGCGGCCTCACCACCCTCCCGCCTCTCCGCCCCCTGCGCCGCGACCGCGCGCCCCTGCGCCTGCTCTGCGTGGCGCGCCTCGTGCCCAAAAAAGGCCTCGACCACCAGGCGCGCATCTACGCCGCCCTGCGCGCCGCCGGCCTGCCCTTCGAGGCCCGCATCGCCGGCGAAGGCCCGCTGCGCGCGAGCCTGGAGGCCGACCTCGCGCGCCTCGGCCTCGCCGATCACGTGACGCTGCTCGGCCACCTGCCCCAGCCCGAGGTGGCCGCGCAGCGCGCCTGGGCCGACGTGCTCCTGCACACCGGAGTGGTCGCCGCCGACGGTGATCGCGACGGTTTGCCCAACGTCATCCCCGAGGCCATGGCCGCCGGCGTCGTCGTCCTCACCTCGCCCGCCGCCGCGACCACCGAGGCCATCCACGACCGCGCCACCGGCCGCGTGGCCCCGCCCGAGGACGCCGCCGCCTGGGTCCGTATCCTGCGCGAATTCGCGACCGACGACGCCCAGTGCGAACACCTCCGCGCCGGTGCCCGCGCCTGGGTCGAGCGCGAATTCGACGCCCACCGCAACGCCGCCCGCCTCGCCACCCTCTACGCCGCCGCCATCCGCAATCCGCAGCCTCAAAGCCGCTGATTTTCGCCTAATTCCACTTTTTATAAACGCAGACATGGCCGCAAAAAGGCGCAGAAGTCGCAAAAAAGAGGCTCACCCGCCCCCCCGCCTTTCTCCATCACCACGTCTCCCGCCCCTTTCCGTCTCCTGGCTTCTGACTCCCCACTCCCTTCTGTTCCTCTTGTGGCCAATCCTCCGCCCTCCATGGCTCGCTCCGTAGCTTGCCTCGACCCAGCCAGGACCCGCCCCATCCCGACGCTTACAACACTTTCTTCTTCGCGTAAGCCATCGCTTCCGCGATCTGCTCCAATTGCGCGTCGGTATGCGCGGCCGAGATCGCGGTGCGGATCAAGTCCTTGCCCGGCGGCACAGCCGGCGCGATCGACAAAACCGTGAACACGCCCTTCTCCATCAAGGCCTGCCAAAAATCGTAGGCGCGCATCTTGTCCCCGATCACGATCGGGATGGCCGGCGTCTCGCTCCCCCACGTGTTCAGGCCCAGACCGGCAAGGATCGCGCGGTAGCGGCGCGTGTTCTCCCACAGCCGCGCGATGTGCTCCGGCTCGTCTTGCATAATATCCAGCGCCGCCGATGCCGCCGCCGCCTGCGCCGGCGGCAGCGCCGCGCTGAAAATCGTGTGTTTGCCGTGCGTGCGCAGATATTCGATCAGCTCGCGATCCCCGGCGACAAAACCACCCACCGAACCGAGGGATTTCGACATGCTCCCGCACAAAATATCCACCTGTTCGCCCAGCCCGAAGTGATCCGCCGTGCCCCGCCCCTGACGCCCCAGCACGCCGAACCCATGCGCATCGTCCAGCACTGTAAACATTTGATGCTCCCTCGCGATGGCCATGAATTCCGGCAGCGGCGCGATGTGGCCCTCCATCGAGTAAACGCCCTCGATCGCCAGCAACTTCGGCGCCTCCTCCGGCAACGCCGCCAGCGCCGCGCGCAAATCGGCGGGGCTGTTGTGCGCGAAACGCTCCAAGTCCGCCGACGTCAACCGCGCCCCGTCCAGCATGCACGAATGCAAATTTTTATCCGCCACGATGATGTCCCCCTTCTGCGCATACGCCGCCAGCGCCGACAAACACGACAAATACCCCGCCGCATGCACCTGGCACGCCTCCTTCCCCAGAAAAGCCGCCAGCTTCGCCTCCAACTCCAAATGATAGGTGCGCGACCCATTCGAAACCCGCGCCCCCGTCGTGCTCGTGCCCCAGGCCAACACCGCCGCCCGCGCCGCCTCGATGGTTCTCGGGTGGAACGAGAGGCCCAGGTAATCATTGCTGGCCAACATGACCAGCTCGCGCCCGCCCAGCCGCACTCGCGTGCCCTCCTGCCACTCCGGCGCATGGTAGTAAGGCGAATAACGCAGCCGCAGCCTCGTCGCCGCATCGTCGCGACACCGCGAGCGGACCGACGGGATGGTCTTGGAGAAAAAAGGCAGGGCCATGGGCGGAAGGGCTTGGTTGCGAGCTGAGCGAAGTGCAACAGGAAGGTGTTCACCTACCACCAACCGTGCCAGCCGCGTAAGCTCCGCCCTTCGCCCCCTTCACCCCTCGCCCCCTTCGCCCCTCGCCCTTCGCCCAACCCCCGGCACTGCCAAAACTCCGCTCGACTCCCCTACCCCGCGCCAACACCCCTAATCGTTACCGCCCCCGCGCGCTCCGCCACGTCCCCTTCACCCACGCGTTCATGAGCCTCCTCCGAGTCGAAAACCTGCACCGCCACCTCGGCGAAGGCGACACCCGCGTCCACGCCCTGCGCGGCGTCGGCTTTACCATCGAGCCCGGCCGCACTTACGCCATCGCCGGCCACTCCGGCTCGGGCAAAAGCACCCTCCTCTACCTCCTCGGCCTGCTCGACCGCCCCGACGACGGCCACATCTGGGTCGGCGAGCGCGAGACCAGCCGCCTCACCGACGATGAACGCACCGCCGTGCGCAACGAGCACATGGGCTTCGTTTTTCAGTTCCACTTCCTGCTCAAGGAGTTCACCGCGCTCGAAAACGTCATGCTCCCCATGCGCAAACTCGGCCGCCTCACCGAGGACGCCATGCGCGCCAAAGCCGCCGACCTGCTCGCCGCCGTCGATCTCGCCGACAAAACCCGTCGCCTCGGCACGCAACTCTCCGGCGGGGAACAACAACGCGTCGCCATCGCCCGCGCCCTCGCCAACGACCCCGGACTCATCCTCGCCGACGAGCCCACCGGCAACCTCGACCACACCAACGCCGACCGCGTCTTCGCCCTCCTCAGCGACATCGCCCACCACCGCGGCCAAGCCCTCCTCATGGTCTCCCACAACCCCGAGCTCGCCAGACGCTGCGACCACGTCTTCCGCATGCAAGACGGCCTCATTCTACCCTAGAAACCCTGTGCCGCCTCTCTTCGCATCCATCTCTCCGGCATGTGCGCCAATCTGCGTTATCTGCGGTTAAACCCGAAATCCGGAGTAGGAGCCGATGAGATGGCGCAAGAAGTTGGATCAGATGGTCGTTCGTGAATCCCGAGGTGCACTGAATAGTGCATTGAGCGGGTGAACGAACGAGCAGATGACCAGCAGATTGCGCCAGAT
>JBBRHC010000134.1:0-9387 GCA_038223295.1 Opitutales bacterium | reverse complement strand
CCCCGCCTCCCCGCTCCCCGCTCCGGCCCTCCCGCCGTCCTCTCGCCGACTGCGCCTCGTGCGCCCGCCCGCCTGGGTCAACTTAACCCTCTCCGGCGTCGCCCTGGCCCTCGTCCTCGGCGCCGCCTTCTGGCTCTGGCACGATCACCCGCTCGAGTGGCGCCGCACCGATTCGCCCTCGCTCCACACCCTCCCGCCCGACCACCTCGCCTCCGACCTCGACCGCGACGAACGCGCCCTCGCCGGCCTCATCGACGGCATCGACCAGCTGAACAGCAAATTCCTCGCCTTCGAGACCGGCCTGCTCGCCGGCCAGCGCAGCTACTACGATCCCTCCGACGATGACGAAATCCGCCGCATGGTCGTCACCTTCCTCGCCCTCCGCGACGCCACTCTCCGCACCGCCTGGACCTACGAACGCCACGCCCAACTCGACCCCGGTCCCTCCCGCGCCCGCGCCCGCGCCGCCCGCCTCCACACGACCGCCCTTATCCTCTCCTACGACCTCGCCGCCCGCTTCGTCGCCGCCTTCGCCGAAAAACCCGCCGCGCAACGCAAACTCAACGAGGCCGAGCCCCGCTGGGCTCTGCCCGCGGGCACCTACGACACGCTCTTCCTCGCCCTTTCCAACCGCGAATACCGCCGCCTGCTCGACTCCGCCTTGAGCGCCGCCCCCGACTCCTCCGCCCCGCCCGCTCCGGCCAATTTCACCCCCGCGCTCGACGCCGCCCGAGCCCGCCTCGCCACTGGCTCGCCCGGCTGGCTCGCGGTCAAACTCGCCGCCCGCGCCGACACCGTGCGCGACGCCGCCGGCGCCGGTTTCTACCGCGCCAGCTCCGCCGTCTCCGTGCTCGTCGGCGACGCACGCCTCCGCGCCCCGCGCCAGGGCCACGCCCTCATCTCGCCCGCCCAGCTCGCCGAGCTGCGGGGTAAACTCCGCCCGGGCGACATCCTCATCGAGCGGCGTAACTGGTATCTCTCCAACGCCTTTCTCCCCGGCTACTGGCCCCACGCCGCGCTCTACGTCGGCACCGCCGCCGAGCTTCGCGCACTCGGCCTGGCCGACGATCCCCGCGTGGCCAAAAAATTCGCCGCCTTCGCCACGCTCGACGCCCTCGGCCACGCCCCCGCCGTCATCGAGGCCATGAGCGAAGGCGTGGTGTTCACCTCCGCCGAGCACTCCATCGGCGAGGCCGACGGCGTGGCCGTGCTGCGGCCGCGCGTCGATGACGCCGCCCGCCGCGAGATCATCGCCCGCGCCTTCGACCACGCCGGCAAGCCCTACGATTTCGACTTCGATTTTTTCAGCGCCGACAAACTCGTCTGCACCGAGCTCATCTACCGCGCGACCGATGGCCACGTGGATCTTCCACTCTTCGACATCCTCGGTCGGCGCACTTTGCCCGCCCTCGAAATCGTACGCCACGCCCTCACCCCGGCCGGCGTCGCGCAGCTTGAGTTTATCGCCCTGCTCGACGGCGACGAACGCCGCGGCGCCGCCACCTGGGCCGACGCCACCGTGCTCGCCGAAACCCTCGACCGCCCCGCCCTCACCTGGCTCCAGCCCCGCCGACCTTGACGGCGGGACGTGGCGCCACAGCCAGAGACCCGCCGCAAACCATCCGGGCCAATAAAACGCTCGGGGCAGTTCCTGAGTCCTCAGGGCGATCAAATCATCCGCGTATGCGCGCCAATCACCTGCTCGTCGGCTCGACCCCTACCCGGTAACCACGTTGGCCCCGGAAACTCACCCCAAATCCGCGGGGTTTTTTTCTATAAAGATGCGCGCATCCGGGATCCACCGCGCCCCACCGCTCAAGCCTGCGCGAACGGGTTGAGCGGGAAGGATTTCATTTTGCCTGGATTCATCAGCCCGCGCGGGTCCACGTCATACTTCAGCGCGTGCCTGGCCGCGACGCTTTCGGCGCCACCTTCGCCCAGATGCACCGTGTGGGTGTGCCCCACCCCGACGCCGATCAACGTCGCGAAACCGATGATCTCATGAAAACGCTCCGGCGTCGTGTAACGAATCAAGGGAATGCCCCCCACCCCGATGGCCTCAGGCGACGCATCCGGCCCGACCACACGGCTCGGATCGGCCGCCGCCCACTCGATGTGGATAAAAACCTCGTCCGGATAACGCTCGATGATCTGCGCAAACTGCCCGCGAAACTCCCCCGTGAAGCCCGCCTGCACGTAGGTGATCGTGGGATCCGTCTTCATCGCCCAAAGCGTCGTGTGGTTGTAGGTGAAATCCGATAAAAACGGCGGCTTCGGCGGATCGGAGAGCGGTCGATTGTAAACGCAGACGAGGCCCGCCGCCTCGGCCGCCGCCACCACCTCGGCGCTTTGCGTGCGCTCGATGAGGAGAAAGCCCACATGCTCGCCATCCCGCAGGTGCTTTTTGATCGGCGTGAAAAAAGAGGGGATCGGCCACTGAAATTGCGACGCCACACGCTTGCGCCAGGTCCCGCGCCGCGCCGCCGCATCCATCCACTCCAGTAACGCGCCCCAGTCCGGCGAACTGAACGCGATCTGGTCGTAATCGAGCTTGGGCGCCAGCCGCATCTCGATCTCCACCATGACGCCCGTCGTGCCGAAGGTGCGCAGGGCCACCATCGCGGCCGCACCCTCGTAGCGCAGGGTGCGCGGCGCGGCTTCGCAGGTGAGCACCGTGATCGATCTCACCGTGTCCCCCGTCGCGATCCCACCCCAGCGCACGCCGCCGATGCCGCCCGCCCCGCCGCCGAAAAAGCCACCGAGCGTCGCCTTCATCCAGGTGGACGGGTAGCAGCGCAGCTCCCAGCCCGCCGCGCGCGCCACCGTCTCGATCGAGCCCAGACGCGCCCCCGGCTCGGCCCGTACCACCCCGCCCTCCACCGAGTGGATGCGATCCATCCGCGACAAATCCACCACCACCCCGCCATGCAACGGCACGCATTGCCCGTAGTTACCCGTGCCCGCGCCGCGCGGGGTCACCGCCACTCCCGCCGCATAACACCGGGCCAGCACGGCCCGCAATTCGTCAACCGTTCCCGGTCGCGCGACCAGATCGGCGCGCTTGTCCTCGAGCTGCGGCTTCAGGATCGGCGAATACCAATAATAGTCCTTGGAGAGCGACTCCAACGAATCGCCCGAGCTGACCAGATTGCCCGCGCCCACCACCTCGGCCAGGTCGTGCTGAAGTTGTTCGAGAGAAGATTTCATCGCACCACAGCCTCGGACCATACCCCCGCTAAACCAAGACGCCCGGGCCGGCTTTGCGTGGTGTTTTTGCGATTTTAGTGGAAATCCGCGCGGCCGCCCGGACTGCGCGCGCCGCCCGCTCCAGTTGTACAGCTCATGTGCAGCTCGTCCCCTTCCACCGTGAAGGCCACCGCCGCGCCGTCCGCGACCTCGCCGGCCACCAGCGCACGGGCGAGCTTCGTCTCCACGTGACGTTGAAGGAAACGCTTCAGCGGCCTCGCGCCGAACACCGGGTCGTAGCCCTTCTCCGCCGCCCACTCGCGCGCCTTGTGGTCGAACGTCACCGTGACGCGCCGCTCGGCCAGCCGCTTGTTCAGATCGGCCACCAACAGATCCACGATGCGCGTGATTTCCTCCAGCGTCAGCGGCTTGAACAGGATTGTCTCGTCGATGCGGTTGAGAAACTCCGGGCGGAAGGCGCGTCGCACCTCGGTCATCACACTTTCGCGCACACTCTCCGGGATCGTGTCTCCCGTCACGCCCTCGAGCAGGTAACGCGAACCCAGGTTTGAGGTAAGGATGATGACGGTGTTCTTGAAATCCACCGTGCGGCCCCGCGAGTCCGTGATGCGCCCGTCGTCGAGCACCTGTAACAGAACATTGAATACGTCCGGATGCGCCTTCTCGATCTCGTCGAAGAGCACGACCGCGTAGGGCTTGCGCCGCACCGCCTCGGTCAACTGGCCGCCCTCGTCGTAACCGACGTAGCCGGGGGGCGCGCCGATGAGCCGGGCGACGGAGTGTTTCTCCATGTATTCCGACATGTCGATGCGCACGAGCGCGGCCTCGCTGTCGAAGAGCGTCTCGGCCAGGGTCTTCGCCAGCTCGGTCTTGCCCACGCCGGTGGGGCCGAGGAAGAGAAAGGAGCCCACCGGCCGGCGCGGGTCCTTGATGCCGGCTCGGGCGCGCAGGATCGCCTCGCTGACGAGTTGCACGCCCTCGTCCTGACCGATCACGCGCTGGTGCAAGGTATCGCCCAGCCGCAGCAGTTTCTCGCGCTCGCTCTCGACCAGCCGCGTCACGGGGATGCCGCTCCACTTGGCCACGATGCTCGCGACCTCGTCGGCGGAGACCTCCTCCTTGAACAGCTCGGTCTTGGCGGACTCGGTCTCCAACTTCTTCAGCTCGGCCTCGAGCTGCGGGATGCGTCCGTGGCGGAGCTCGGCGAGCTTGTTGAGATCGTAGGTGCGCTCGGCCTTTTCGAGTTCGATGCGGGCGGTGTCGAGGTCGCCGCGGACTTTGCGTACGCGCTCGACCGAGGCTTTCTCGGACTCCCATTTCGCACGCAGCCCGGCGGCTTGTTCACGCACGTCGGCCAGTTCGCGACTCAGGGGCTCGAGGCGAAGTTTGGACGCGTTGTCCTTTTCCAGCTTCAGCGCGGCCTCCTCGATTTCGAGCTGGAGCACGCGGCGCTGGAGGGCGTCGAGCGCCTGCGGGGCGCTGTCCATCTCGGTGCGAATCATGGCGCAGGCCTCGTCGATGAGGTCGATGGCCTTGTCGGGCAGGAAGCGGTCGGCGATGTAGCGCTCGGAGAGCGTGACGGCGGAGACGAGCGCGTTGTCCTGGATGCGCACGCCGTGGTGCAGCTCGAAGCGCTCCTTCAAGCCGCGCAGGATCGAGATCGCGTCCTCGGTGGAGGGCGGCTCGACGAGCACGGGCTGGAAGCGGCGCTCCAGGGCGGCGTCCTTCTCGATGTATTTGCGGTACTCGTCGAGCGTGGTCGCGCCGATGCAGTGCAGCTCGCCGCGCGCGAGCATGGGCTTGAGCAGGTTGCCGGCGTCCATCGCGCCCTCGGCTTTTCCCGCGCCGACGATGGTATGCAGCTCGTCGATAAAGAGCAGGATGCGCCCGTCGGAGGATTTCACCTCGGCGAGCACGGCCTTCAGGCGCTCCTCAAACTCGCCGCGGTATTTGGCGCCGGCGATGAGCGAGCCCATGTCGAGCGCGAAGACGGTCTTGTCCTTCAGGCCCTCGGGCACGTCGCCGCGCACGATGCGCTGGGCCAGCCCCTCGACGATGGCGGTTTTGCCCACGCCGGGTTCGCCGATGAGCACGGGGTTGTTTTTGGTTTTGCGGGAAAGGATGCGGATGGCGCGGCGGATCTCGTCGTCGCGCCCGATCACGGGATCCATTTTTCCCTTTCGCGCCTGGGCGCAAAGATCGAAGCCGTATTTCGATAACGCATCGTAGGTGGACTCGGGTTGATCGCTCGTCACGCGCTGATTGCCCCGCGTGCCCTTGAGCGCGGCGAGCAGCTTGGCGCGGTCGAGGGCGAAGGATTTCAGGTATTTGGCAAACGCATCCGGCCGCGCCACCTCCACGAGGCCGAGCAGTAGGTGTTCGGTGGATACAAACTCATCCTTCAGGTTCTTCGCCTCCGTCTCGGCGCGGGAGAGCGCGTCGTTAACCGACTGGGCGACAAAGACCTTCGAGTTATCCGTGCTGCCGGAGCTGCGCGCCAGGCGGCCGAGCTCTCGCTCGGCGGCGAGCTGGAGGGCGGCGACCGTAAGGCCCGCCTTGTCGACGAGCGCGGGCACGATGCCGTTTTCCTGGGCGAGGAGCGCGAGCAACAGGTGCCAGCTATCGACCTCGACGTGGCCGTGGCGGCGCGCGATGGCCTGAGCTTCCGACACGGCGGCTCTCGACATCTGGGTAAGCGATTCGGGATTCATGTGCCGCCCCCGCTCGCACAGCGCACGCCACCCGCGGGTCGACGCGACTCAGAGGCGCGGCGGGGCCTTCGCCCGCGCCGCACGGGCGTTTTGGCATGCGCCCAGGGCGACAGTGTGCCATCCCGACCCGCGTTAAAACGAGACGGCCCGCGTCCGCCCCGGCGTTTTAAAAGCGAATAACATCCCCTATGCATTTGCTTTGCTCGCACCGTGATGAACGCGGACCGAAAGTGTCGGAAGAAGAAGTGGAGTCTTCGCGTCGTCTGCGGGGGGGTGTCGGGGTAAGCGGCACTAACCGCTGAAAACTTTGGCAACTCGTTTGTGTTCAAAACTGGTTTTGCTCCCGGAGTCGAGCTTGGGCTTGACAATAACGCGGAAGTGCGTGGCGAGACAGTTTTTAGCCGTTTTTTAAAGGAAAGCGGGCGTCATGAGCAGTTTTCATACGTGAAGTCTTTTTCTGGTCTCGCGCACACAAAGTCCTGCCAGCACACGCTCCACGCTCATTCTGCGGACTCGTTGGCCGTCTTAAGGCGTTATCGTGCGAAACACCGCCCTCCCGGCCGCCGCGCATCGCCAGCCCAGGCGCCGCCGGCATCGCGGTGCCCGTGTGCGCCATTCCCACCCGACGACGAAAGCCGCTTTGCGGACTGGCTCACCAAGCACGGCGCCATCCCGCGCATGCTCAGCCGCGCCCCGACACCGCCAACACGCTGTTCGAGATCGGCTCGATCACCAAAGTGTTTACCGCGCTGCTCCTCGCCGACGCTAAGTTTGTCCGCTTTTGCCTCTGCGCCGATCCCGTGAATCCACTCCACGCCGCACGCGCCGCCACCTTGCAAGCCCCGGCCAAGCCCTAGCCCCCGGCGCGCCGCGCTCAATACGGCCCGCGGATACACGCCCGCACCTCGCGGCGGTAAAACTCCGCCACCCGCGCATGCGTCTCCGCCGGCAGCGCCGCCAGCCCCGACACCGCCGCGTTCGCCCCCGCCTGCGCCACCCGGCTCGCCCCGGTGATCACCGTGCTCACCGCCGGGTTGTCCAGTATCCACCGCTGCGCGAACTGCGCCAGCGTCCACCCCGGCGGAGCGAAGGCCTTCAACTCGTCCGCCAGCGCCACCGCCTTGGCGAAGGGCAGACCCGCGAAGGTCTCGCCCACGTTGAACGCCCCGCCATCGCGGTTGTAGTTGCGATGATCCGCCGCCGGGAACGCCGTCTCCGCCGTGAAGCCGCCCGCCAGCACGCCGCTCGCCAGCGGCAGCCGCACGATGATTGCCAAGCCCTGCGCCTGAGCCCGCGGCAGCAACACCTCGGCCGGCTTCTGCCTGAACACGTTAAAAATCACCTGCAGCGACGCCAGCCCCGGCTGGTCCAGGCACATCAGCCCCTCCTCCACCGACTCCACACTCGCGCCGAAACGCTTGATTTTCCCCTCCCGGCGCAGCGCGCGCAGCCACTCGAAAATCTCGCCGCGCCACAGCACCTCCGTCGGCACGCAGTGGAGCTGCGTAAGATCGAGCGCATCCACCCCGAGCCGCCGCAGCGAGTCCTCGGTCGCCGCGCGCAGCCCCGCCTCGGTGTAGCCGTCGGGGTAGAGCGCGCCGGTGCGCCCCAGCTTGGTCGCGACAAAGAGTCTCCGCGAGGGCGACTCCTTCAAAAACCGCCCCACCAACGTCTCGCTGCGCCCGCCCCCGTAAACGTCGGCGGTGTCGAAAAAATTCACCCCCGCGTCCGCCGCCGCCGCCAGGATGGCGAGCGCCGCCGCGTCGTCCACCGCGCCCCAGTCGCCGCCCCCCAGTTGCCAGCAACCGAGACCGATCTCGGACGCGTTAAAACCACTGTGACCAAAGGGGCGGGTGTTCATGGGGCGTGAGCAGGCAAAACAATGTTCGTCCGAAAGAAAAGCCGTTCACACGCGCCGCCCGTTTTCTTCCGCCCGCGCCAGCCATCCCGGGTCGCCCGCCCACCCGTGGGATCGAGCGCGCCGTCCACCCGTGGGATTGAACGTAAGTTCTATGGCTCGTGCTCCTATCGGAATCCCACCGGCCCCGCCGCCCAGACGCTCTCCGCCCCCACGCTTGCCGCCCCTCGCCCCGCCGCCTAGGTTTCGCCCTCCTCCGATCCCTTCATGCACACCGCCTCACCCCCTTTCGACTCCGTGGAAGACGCCCTCGCGGCCATCGCCGCCGGCCAGCCCGTCATCGTCGCGGACGACGAGGACCGCGAAAACGAGGGCGATCTCATCATGGCCGCCTCCAAGGCCACCCCGGAGACCATCAACCTCATGATCCGCCACGGCAGCGGCATCGTCTGCGTGCCCATGCTCGGCCACCAGCTCGACCGCCTCGGCCTCGGGCCCATGGTCGCCCGCAACCGCGAGGTCCAGCGCACCGACTTCGCCATCACCGTCGACGCCGCCGACGGCATCTCCACCGGGGTCAGCGCCTACGACCGCTCCGTAGCGATCAAGATCCTCGCCGACCCCGAGGCCCGCGCCGACCAGCTCGTCCAGCCCGGCCACGTTTTCCCCCTCCGCGCCCGCCCGGGCGGCGTGCTGGAGCGCGCCGGCCACACCGAGGCCGCCGTCGACCTCGCCATGCTCGCCGGCCTCGAGCCCTGCGGCGTCATCTGCGAACTGGTCAACGACGACGGCACCATGCGCCGCCTGCCCCAGCTCGAGCAGTTCAAGCACCAGTTCGGCCTCAAGATGATCTCCATCGAGCAACTCATCTCGTATCGGCTAAAGCAGGACAAACTCGTCGAGAAAATCGGCGCCAGCCCCTTCGCCTCCGCCTACGGAGACTTCACCGCCCACGTCTTCCGCAGCCGCCTGGATAAACGCCACCACCTCGCGCTCACCCTCGGCGACCTCGACCCCGCCACGCCCGCCCTCGTCCGCGTGCACAGCGCCAACGTACTCGACGACGTGTTTCGCGGCCGCCGCAGCGCCGCCGCCGTCGACGTGCTCGACGCCAGCCTCAAGGCCATCGCCCGCGAAGGTCGCGGCGCCGTGCTCTACATGGAGCCCCTCAACACCGGCGACGCCCTCCTGCGCCGCCTCGCGCCCCCCCGGCCCGGCGAATCCCCCCCGCCCGCCATGGATCTGCGCGACTACGGCATCGGCGCGCAGATCCTCGGCGCCCTCGGCCTCAAAAAAATCCGCCTGCTCTCCAACAGCCACCGCAAGGTCGTCGGCCTTGAGGCCTACGGCATCGAGCTCGTCGAGCAGGTCGCGTTCCCCCACTAACCCCCGCCTCCCTTGTAGGGCGGGGTCGCCGCCGTCCGCTATCCGTCATCCGTCGCCGCGTCCCTCGCCCCTCGCCCTTCGCCCTTCTTCCACCACCCCACACCCACCCCCCCCCCCCAAACGCACCCCCAGGCGCGCCAGCCCCCCCCACACCACCCCCACCAGCGGCACGTCCCCCACCACCGACCAATCCCGAATGCTCCAGATACCCACCAAGGCCAGCAA
>JBBRHC010000133.1:0-9473 GCA_038223295.1 Opitutales bacterium | reverse complement strand
CTGGTCGAGCTGGCCGGGGCGCAGCTCGGCGCTGGGGGGCTTTTCGAGGGTGTTGGCGGGGATGATCTCGCGGTCGCGGTTGATCCAGCGGCAGAGGGCGTAGACCTCGGTTTTGTAGAGGTCGCTGATGACGGCGAGGCCTCCGCACATGTCGCCGTAGAGCGTGCAATAACCGACCGCGACCTCGCTCTTGTTTCCGGTGGAGAGGAGCAGGGAGCCGAACTTGTTGGAGAGGGCCATCATGACGAGGCCGCGGGTGCGGGCCTGGAGGTTTTCCTCGGTGACGTCGGGGGCGCGGCCGGCGAAGACGGGGCCGAGGGCGCGCTCGGCGGCGGCGACGGTGTCGGCGATCGCGATGGTCTCGAAACGGATGCCGAGATTTCGAGCGAGCAGGCGGGCGTCGTCTTTCGAGTGTTCGCTGGAAATGGCGGAGGGTAGCGACACGCCGGTGACGTTTTCCGCGCCGAGGGCGGCGACGGCCAGCTCGGCGACGAGGGCGGAGTCGATGCCGCCGGAGAGGGCGACGAGGGCGCGCTGGAAACCGCTTTTGTGGGCATAGTCGCGCAGGCCGAGGACCAAGGCGGCGTGGATGGCGGCGGATGGGTGATGGGCGATGGCGGGCGCGGCGGGGGAAGCGGAGGAGGAAGGCGTGGCGGAGGCGGCAACGTCGGGCGCGGCGGGGGAGGGGACCGCGATGTCGACGACGCGATTTTCCTCGGCGAAGGCGGTGAGTCGGGCGGTGAGGCGGCCCTCGGCGTCGGCGACGAGGGAGTCGCCGTCGAAGATGAGTTCGTCGTTGCCGCCGACCGCGTTGCAATAGACGACGGGCACGCGAAGGGTGCGGGCGAGGTCGGTGACGATGCGTTCGCGCAGGCCGGATTTGCCGGCGTACCAGGGGCTGGCGGAGAGATTGAGCAGGAGGTCGATGCCCTGGGCGCGGAGGAGCTCGACGGGGTCGATCTTGTGCAGCCGTTGGTCGCCGGGGGATTCGTTGGCCCAGATGTCTTCGCAGATGGTCACGCCGATGCGCAGGCCGGCGTGGTGGAGGACGGTGGGCGCGGCGGCGGGCTCGAAGTAGCGGTCCTCATCGAAGACATCGTAGGTGGGGAGCAGGCATTTTTTCGCGATCTGCAGGATGCGGCCGTGATGGCAAAAGGCGGCGGCGTTGAAGGCGCGGCGACCGGTGGACCAGGGGTTGCCGGCCGCCATGCCGACGAGGAGCGGGACCTCGCCGACGGCGGCGGCGAGCGCGGTGGTGGCGGCCTCGACATCGCTCACGAAACGGCTGCGCAGCAAGAGGTCGCGCGGCGGGTAACCGCAGACGGCGAGCTCGGGCGCGAGGACCAGCTCGGCGCCGTCGGCGACGAGCGCGTGGTAGGCGGCGAGCAGGCGGCGGAGGTTGCCGGCGAGGTCGCCGACGGTGGGGTTTAGTTGGGCGAGGCCGATGCGCATGGGGAAAAGGAGACTGGAAACAGACACCGCGTCCGAGGCGAAAACGGTCAGCTTGGCCCTGGTTTTGCATCTGACAACCCGCAAGCCCGCGCGCCGCGCTGGACAATGCCTTGGCCCCGCGCTCAAGCCTACGGGTCGCTCCCGCCCGCTCCCGCTCCCTCCATGCCCGACCGCCTCATCCTCGCCTCCGCCTCGCCCCGCCGCCGCGAATTGCTCGGTGCGCTCGGGTATCGCTTCGACGTGGTGGTGGCGGGGGTGACGGAGCACGAGGACCCGCTGCTCGACCCGCGCGTGATGGTGGCGCGCAACTCCGCGCTAAAGGCGGATCACGTGGCGGCGCTGCACCCCGGCGCCTGGGTGCTGGGCGCGGATACGACGGTGTTTATCGACGGGCACGCGTTGAACAAACCCGCCGATTTCGCGGCGGCGCGCGCGATGCTGCGCCGGCTGGCGGGGCGCACCCACACCGTCTTCACCGGCGTGGCGCTGCGGCACGCCGGCCGCGGAGAGGTCGAGGATCTGGGCGTGGCGAGCGAGGTGGATTTTCGCCCGCTCACGGACGCGGATATCGACGCCTACCTCGCGCTCGTCCACGTCTACGACAAGGCCGGCGGCTACGGCATCCAGGACCACCGCGAACGCCTGGTGGCGGCGCGGCGCGGATCGCTGAGCAACATCATCGGCTTGCCGATTGATGAAGTCGGAGAACTTTTGACCCGCCACGAAGTCCCCCGCTGACTGCCCTCGCCTCCCGCCATGTCCACCGCCGTCCCCTCGCCCTCGCCCGCCTCGCCACCGCCGCCCTCGCGTCCGTCCGGGCCGGCCGGGCGAGCGGCGTCGCACACCCCCGCGACCGCGCACGCGCTCGACGAGCCCAAGGCGGATCGGCGCGTCGGCTTGATCGGCACCGTCGCGGTTCACGTGGTGTTGCTGGCGGTGTTTTTGCTTCTGCCCGACGACTTGCTGGACAACGCGCCCGCGCCCGCCGCCGGGGACACGAATCGCACTTTCGAGATCGAGCTGAGCCAGGATGTGCCGCGACCGGTCGAGCCGGCTCAAGCGCCCGAACCGCCACCGCTGCGCTTCGTTGAGGTAAACCCCGACGCGCCCGAAAACACGCCGGACGACACCAATCTCTTCGGCAAACAAAACCAACAGGTCGCGCAACCCGTGCCGACGCCCGACGGCGAGACCGACACCCCGAGCCTGAGCGGCGAGGGCAAGCCCGACACCACCGCGCTCGTCAGCGGGCTCACCACCGAGGCGCCGCAGCCCGCCGCGTCCGAGGCGCTGGCCCAGGCGTTTACCCCGCCGACCCCGCCCACGCCCGATCCCGAGAGAGAGCGCGACCGGCGGACGGAGGAGCGCGAGGCGGAGGCGCGCGCGGTGAACCCATTGCCCGGCGGCGAAAACATCCTCGGCACATCCGACGGCGGTCTGGGCAGCACCGTCGCCACCGCGCCCCCGGTGCGCCAGGCGGAGACGGACGTGGCGCCGGTGAAAGGCTCGGCCGACGGGGGCGCGAGCGGCGCGGGCTACTTTAGCGGCACCCCGGCCATCGACCGGGCTCGACCGCAAGATCGCCCCCGCCTCACGACGGCGACGGTCAACGCCCGCCGGACCCCCACGATCAAAAACGAGTTTGGCTCCAAAAACATCGGCGCGATCGCCTACGACGCGAAGTGGAGCGCCTACGGCGAATACCTCCAGCGCCTGATCGACGCGGTGCAGGGCCAGTGGGAACGGCTCATCCTGCGCAGCTCGTTTTACCCGACCTCGGGCTCGCTGGTGCGCGTGGTGTTCAAGCTCGATACCACCGGCCGCATCTCCGAGATCGTGCGGGTGGACGGCACCGGCGCCGAGCTCGCGCAGCGGCTCTGCGTGAGCTCCATCACCGAGCGCGCGCCCTACGGCGAGTGGTCGGAGGACATGATCGCGGTGCTGGGCAAGGAGCAGGAACTCACCTTTACTTTCTATTATCAATGACCGCCACGTCCGCCACAGACCTTCCCCTCGGCACCGGTGTCGAGATCCTCACCCAGGCCCCCGGTGGCCTCATCGCCTTCGACAAACCCGCCGGCGTGCTCTCGCACCCCAACATGAAAAGCGAGCAGCCCCGCGCGCTCCTCACCTGCGACTACTCCATCGGCGGCGAGTTTTTCAGCTGGATCGACGCGGCGGGCGAGCTGCGCCGGCTCTGGCTGCTCAACCGCCTCGATTCGCACACCTCGGGCGTGATCCTTGGCGTGCTCGACGCCGAGCTCGCGGTGCGCATCCGGGCGCTCTTCCGCGAGAAACACATCCAGAAGGTTTACCATGCGCTGGTTTTTGGAAAACCCTCGCACGCGAGCGACGTGTGGAACGACCGCCTGGCGGTGGAAAAACGCGGCGGCCAGGTGCGCACCATCGCGGGCAACGGCATCCCCTCCGAGTCGCAGGTGCGCGTGCTCAACCAGCGCCGTGACGCCGCCGCGCCGCTCACGCTGATCGAACTCACGCCGCGCACCGGACGCAGCCACCAGCTCCGGGTGCAGTGCGCGCATCGCCGCCTGCCCATCGTGGGGGACGCGACCTACGGCGATTTCACGGCCAACCGCGCGCTGGCCAAAGCGAGCGGCATCAAGCGCCTGTGCCTGCATTCGCACCAGACGCGTTTCGACTACGAATACGAAGGGCGCACGGTGAAATTCACCGCGACCGCGCCGACTCCGGCGGAGTTTTTGAAGCTGCTGGGCGTGGGGTAGCGCGGGCGGTTTAGCTTTTTCGGTCGGGGGGTGTAGCGTGGTCGCGTCATTTCTTTTTCCAACGCCTCCGCCCCTTTGCGCCCCATGCAAACGCCCGCCCATCCTTCCCCGATTCATTCACTGACGCGTCGCCAGGCACTCGCCACAGGCCTCGGTCTCGCGGCCTCCGCCCTGGTGTTGCCGGCCGCGGCGGCCGCGCCCCGCGCGCCGGGGGGCGAGGGGAGTCAGGGGCGGGGCTTTTATCGGTTCCGGGTGGGCGAGGCGGAGGTTTACCTTTTGAGCGACGGTTTCTTCGAGATGCCGGCGCGCCCGAGCTTCACGGGGGACGCCACCGTCGAGGACGCGGAGGCCCAGTTGCGCGCGGCTTTCTGGCCCGCCGGCCGGCCGGCGCTGCTCGATGTGCAGGCGCTGCTGGTGCGCCTCGGCGGGCGCACTTTTCTGGTCGATACGGGCAATCTCCCCGGCGGCGCGCCCTCCACGGGACGCCTCGCCGAGCACCTCGGCCACGCGGGTTTCGGGCCGGCCGATATCGATGGCGTGATACTCACCCACCTGCACTCGGACCACGCGGGCGGCTTGGAGGATCCCGGGCTGAGCCGCTTGATCGGCGACGCGCCGGTGCTCGTGACCGCGCCCGAGCGGCGCCACTGGGCGGAGGATTCGCGGGTCTCCGCCCGGGCGCGGGCGACCACGGTGGCGCGCCAGGCCATCGCCACCGCCGGGGCGCGTCTCGCCGAGGTGGCGCTTGACGAGCGAGTCGCGCCCGGAATCACGCTGGTGCCGGCGGTGGGCCATACGCCGGGGCACGTGGCGGTGCGGGTAGAGTCGGCCGGCGAAACCCTGCTTTTCATCTCGGATTGCGTGCATTTCGCCCCCCTGCAATTGCCCCGTCCCGAGTGGTCGTCGGCCTTTGACGTGGACCGCGTCGCGGCGGTGGCCACGCGGCGCGCGTTGCTCGACCAGGTGGTGGCCGAGCGCCTGTTGATCACGGGTAGCCACCTGCCCTTTCCCGGCCTGTGCCACCTGCGGCGCTCGGAGGGCGGTTACCTCGCGGTGCCCGCGCCGTGGCGCTGGTAGGCGCGGGTTCTGGCAGGAAATTCCGCGTTAAACGGCGTCGGATTTTTCTTTGGCGCCCGACTCGGCGATCCAGACGGCGGCGGCCAGCAGCGCCAGGCTGAGCGCGAGGCGCGGCAGGTTGGCCGGCTCGCGGAAAAGAACCAGCGAGACGACGACGCCGAGGGGTATTTTGGCGTTGTTGAGGGCGGCGAGCGTGCCGGGGTTGACCTTGGCCAGACCGATGTTCCAGAGAAAAAATCCCGCGCCGCTGGCGACCAGGCCGAGGAAGGCCAACACGAGCCACTGGGTCGGCGTGGGGGTGAAGCCGGCGAAGGAAACGCCCAGCACGGGCGCGGCGAGCAGCGCGATGGCGAAGCCGCCCACCGCCAGCCACGCGAAGACCTGCGCGTCCTTCAGATGGGCGAGCGCGGGGCGGGTGTGGCCGTAGGCGATCTGGCCGGCGGCGAAACAGAGGTTGGCGCCCTGCACGAGGAGGAAGCCGATCATGATATCGGGCGTGCCGACGCGGCGTTGCAGGATCACGGCCGCGCCGAGGACGGAAAGCAGCGCGGCGGCGGCGTGGCGCGGGGTGAGCTTGTTGGCCAGGGCGGCGTCGAGGAGCACGATGTAGAGCGGGGTGAGGATGGTGAAAAGAAACACCTCGTGGCCTTGCAGGTATTTATACGCCTGGAGGTAGAGCAGATACATAAGCCCGAACTGGATCGCGCCGATGCCGGCCAGCCAGGCGGCGGTGCGTTTGGCGACGAGCGCGGGGCGCAGGAAGGGGGCGAAAACCAGAAAAGTCAGCCCGAGCCGCACGACGGCCACGGCGGGCGAGGGGAGGTCGCCGAGGAAGTGTTTGATAAGCCCGGGCGAGAAGGCCCAGAGCAGGGAAACCACCAAAAGAAGGAGCATCGCGTGGCAAAATGAGGGCCGCGTTTTGCGCTTGGCGATAGCGAAGGGGAGGGGCGCGCGGGAGGGGTGTAACAGGCAGTGATGGCGGCGGATCAAATTGGCATGGGCGTCTCGCCCACGGGATCGGCGGCGAACGGGCAGGATTCCCGGTCGCTCACGGGCGGGACGCCCGTGCCACGTCGAGGCCACGCCGGGGCCGCGCCGGACGTTTTGGTTGGTGCGCGTGGTCGGCGTGTGCCTTGAAGTGCGCCACTCATGACGGTCGGCGTGCATCCCCTGGCGGGTTTTGACAAGCTCCTGCACTACAAGGTGCCGGAGACGCTGCGCGCGCAGATCGGGGTCGGCTCGCTGGTGCGCATCCCGATCGTCAACCGCTTCCACCTCGGCATCGTGGCGGAGTTTTCGGAACCGAGGGGTTTTCCGGTCGAGCGCTGCAAGCCCCTGGCGGGCCTGGTGTACCCGTTTCCCGCGTTGCCCGACGACCTGCTGCGGCTGGCGAAGTGGATGAGCACTTACTACGCGGCCCCGCTGGATGGCATCATCGAGACGATGCTGCCCGGCGCGGTGCGCAAGGCGGCCTCGCTCAAGCAGGAAAAACTCCTGGCGGTGGCGCGTGTGCCCGAGGCGGACGAGGTGGCGGCGCTGGAGAAACGCGCGCCGGCGCAGGCCCGGGTGTATGCGTTTCTGCGCGCGCAGCCGCGGCCGGTGTTGAAGTCGCTCGTGCTCGACCGGCTGGCGGTGACGGCGGCGGCGGTCAACGGGCTCGTCACGCGCGGGCTTATCCGCGAGGACTCGCGCCGGGTGGAGCGCATCGCCTACGCCGACGACCATGCGGCGGGCGAACACGTGGCGGCGCAACCGCACCGCCTGAACGCGGAGCAGCAGGCGGCGGTGGACACCCTCGGCGGCGCGCTGGCGGGCGGGAAGTTCGGTGTGCAACTGCTCTTCGGCGTCACGGGCTCGGGCAAGACCGAGGTGTATCTGCGCGCCATCCACGACGCTTTGATGGCGGGCGGCGGGGTGGCGTTTCTCGTGCCGGAAGTGGCGCTGACGCCGCAGACGGTGGCGCGGCTGCGCTCGCGCCTGGAGGCCATCGCGCCCGATCACCGCTGCGTGGTCTGGCACAGCATGCTCAGCGAAGGCGAACGCCTGGATGGCTGGCTGGCGCTCGCGACCGGCGAGGCGCGCGTGGTGGTGGGCGCGCGCTCGGCGGTCTTCGCGCCGGTGCGGAATCTGCGGCTCATCGTGGTCGATGAAGAGCACGAGCCGGCCTACAAACAGGACGAGACGCCGCGCTACCACGGACGCGACACCGCGATCATGCGCGCGAAGCTGGCGGGCGCGCTCTGCGTGCTCGGCTCGGCCACGCCATCCCTGGAGACCTGGGCCAACGCGAGCGCGGGCAAGTATGGTTTGTTAAAACTCACGCAGCGGATCGACGACCGGAAGCTGCCCTTCATCGACGTGGTGGACATGCGGGTGGAGTCGATGCGCCAGCGCGGCGCGGTGACGCTCTCGCGCCGACTGCTCGATGGCATGCACGGGCGGCTGGCGAGGAAGGAGCAGGTGATCCTTTTCATCAACCGGCGCGGCTACTCCTCGGCCATGCAGTGTCGGAAGTGCGGCCACGCGGAGGAGTGTCCGCACTGTAGCGTGACGATGACCTACCACCGCACCGACGAGACGCTGCGCTGCCACCTGTGCGGGACGCAGCGCGGAGCGCCCTCGCGTTGCCCGGCCTGCGCCTCGCCGGAGATCAAGTGGCGCGGCACGGGCACGCAGCGGGTGGAGGAGGCGGTGCGCCGGCTGGTGCCGAAGGCGCGTATCGAAAGAATCGATACGGATACGATGGGCAAAAAAAACAAGTTCCGCGAGGTGTTGTCCGCCTTTCGCGCGGGGAAGATCGATATCCTCATCGGCACGCAGATGATCGCGAAGGGACTGGATTTCCCCAACGTGACGCTGGTGGGGCTGGTCGACGCGGACCTCTCGATGCATGTGCCGGATTTTCGCGCCAACGAGCGCACGTTTCAGCTCCTCGTGCAGGTGGCGGGGCGGGCGGGGCGGGGCGACCGGGCGGGCGAGGTGGTGGTGCAGACCTTCACTCCGGAGGCGGGGGCGATCCAGTTTTCGCGGCACGCGGATTTCACGGGGTTCGCGGCCACCGAGCTGAAGGTGCGGAAGGATTTTGGCTATCCGCCGTCGCGGCATTTGTTGCACCACCTCTTTCGCGGTCCGAATCCGGAGAAGCTGCAGTTCTACGCCGAGCAGTGGAAAAAACGGGTGGCGGAGGCGCTGGGCGAGAAGGTGACGCTGATGGGGCCGGCGGCGGCGCCGATCGAGAAAATCCAGGACGAGTATCGCTGGCAGTTGTGGTATTTTTGCAACGCGCCGGTGACGGGCATCGTGGCGGAGGTGAGCCGCCTGCGGGCGGTGTTCGAGTGGCCGGACGACATGATCCAGGTGCTGGACGTGGATCCGGTGAATCTGTGCTGAGCGCGGGAGGGATTTGTTTGAGCCCGGTGGGATGGGAATTGAGGTGGGCGGGGCGGCGGGCTGTTTTGGAGGCAACATGAGTGTTTCGTTGTCCGCTGTAGCATCGCCGGCGGTATTTGCGGTGCGGGGCTTGGAGAAGACC
This sequence comes from Opitutales bacterium, assembly GCA_038223295.1. Classification (GTDB taxonomy): domain Bacteria; phylum Verrucomicrobiota; class Verrucomicrobiia; order Opitutales; family Opitutaceae; genus IMCC26134_A. Next base: position 668 of record JBBRHC010000133.1, on the reverse strand, counting down.
TACGGGCAGGGTGGCGCGGGGGTGCGGGCGCTGCACGGGGTGGACCTGGATCTTTTCGCGGGGGAGCTGGTGGTGTTGCTCGGGGCGTCGGGGTCGGGGAAGAGCACCCTGCTCAATCTGCTCGGCGGGCTGGATCTGCCGACGGCGGGCAGCCTGGTGTATCGCGGGTGGGATCTGGCGCGGGCGGACGAGGCGGGGCTGACGCGTTACCGGCGCGATGTGGTGGGCTTTGTTTTCCAGTTCTACAACCTCATCCCGAGTCTGACGGCGCGGGAGAATGTGGCGCTGATCACGGAGATCTCGCGCGATCCGATGACACCGGAGGAGGCGCTGCGGCTGGTGGGGCTGGAGTCGCGCATGGACCACTTCCCGGCGCAGCTCTCGGGGGGAGAGCAGCAGCGGGTGGCGATCGCGCGGGCGATCGCCAAGCGGCCCCGGGTCTTGCTCTGCGACGAGCCGACGGGCGCGCTGGATTTGCGCACGGGGCTGGTGGTGCTGGAGGTGATCGAGCGCATCAATCGCGAGCTGGGCACGCTGACGGTGATCATCACGCACAACGTGGTGATCGCCGGTCTGGCGGACCGCGTGCTGCACCTGAGCGACGGGCGGATCGACAAGGTTTATGCCAACGCGAAACGCGCCGGGGTGGGGGAGCTGGCGTGGTGAGG
>JBBRHC010000132.1:0-9482 GCA_038223295.1 Opitutales bacterium | reverse complement strand
GAAACTAAAAGCCGGCTACCTCTTCCCCGAAATAGGCCGCCGCGTCAAAGCCTTCTCCGCTGCCCACCCCGATGCCAAAATCATCCGCATGGGCATCGGCGACGTCACCGAGCCCCTCGTCCCCGCCGTCATCGCCGCCATGCACAAGGCCGTCGATGAAATGGCCAACCGCGCCACCTTCAAAGGCTATGGAGACGAGCAGGGCTACGCCTTCCTCCGCGAGGCCATCGCCACCCACGACTACGCCGCGCGCGGCTGCCCCATCTCGGCCGACGAGATCTTCGTCTCCGACGGCTCGAAATGCGACTGCGGCAACATCCAGGAAATCTTCGCCACCGAGGGCGTGCGCCTCGCCATCACCGATCCGGTCTACCCCGTCTACGTCGATACCAACGTCATGGCCGGCCGCACCGGGGCCAACCTCGACGGCCGCTACGCCGGCATCACCTACCTGGAATGCACCCCGGCCAACGCCTACGTGCCCGCCATCCCCCCGCTCGCCACCGATCTGATCTACCTTTGTTTCCCCAACAACCCCACCGGCGCCGTCGCCACCCGCGAGCAGCTCGTCGCGTGGGTCGCCTACGCCAAGGCCAACCAGGCCATCATCCTCTTCGACAGCGCCTACGAGGCCTTCATCCAGGACCCGGCCATCCCCCACTCCATCTACGAGATCCCCGGCGCCGACGAGGTCGCCATCGAGTTCCGCAGCTTCTCCAAGACAGCCGGCTTCACCGGCACCCGCTGCGCCTACACCGTAGTGCCTAAAAAACTACACGCCTACGACGCCGCCGGCGCCGCCCACCCTGTCCACGCGCTCTGGAACCGCCGCCACACCACCAAATTCAACGGCGTCTCCTACCCGGTCCAGAAGGCCGCCGCCGCCATCTACACCGAGGCCGGCAAGACCCAGGTGAAGGCCCAGGTCGCGTTCTACCTCGGCAACGCCGCCCTCATCCGCCAAGCGATGAACGACCTCGGTTTCTCCTGCATCGGCGGGGACAACGCGCCCTACCTCTGGATCAGCACCGGCACCGACTCGTGGCAGTTTTTCGACAAACTGCTCAACGAGGCCCAGGTGGTCTGCACCCCCGGCGCCGGCTTCGGCAAATGCGGCGAAGGCCACGTCCGCATCAGCGCCTTCAACAGCCGCGAGAACGTGGAAAAAGCCCTCGTACGCATCGCCGCCGCGCTGAAGAAGGCGTAGTCGCAAGGTCAGTCGCGAGGTGGCCGCGGGCGGACGCTCGCGCAGGCGCATGCGCGAGGCTGGACGCGAGCGCGTCCGCCTCGTCGCATCGTTCTACGCCCGTTGTAGGGCGGGGTCGCCGCACCCCGCCGTGCTCGATTTTCCGAAATGACCGCGCCCATGGCGACAGTCCCGACGGTCGCGGCCGCGATCTCAGGGCGGCGGGATGCGGCGATCCCGCCACACACGGAATCCGCCGCCCTGCGGCTACGCCGCCTCCAGCGCCGCGAGCAACTTCGCCAGCAAGGCGCTCGCCGCCTGCGCGTGCTCATACGCGCCGGCCGTCAGCCGCTCCGCCGGCTGCACCCAGCGCCCGCCGCCCGCGAGTTCGTCCGCGCAACCGGCCGTGATCGTCGCCACCGCCGCCGCGCCCATCTCCAGGTGGAACTGCAACGCGAGCACGCGGCCGCCCCACGCGAAGGCTTGCTGCGCGCACGCGTCGCTCTCCGCCAGCCGAGTCGCGCCCGGCGGCAGGGTAAACGTGTCGCCGTGCCAGTGCAGCACCGTCGCGAGCGCCGGAAACGCATACCGCGCCGAGCCCGCGCCGCTCGCCTCCCCCACCCCGCTCTGCGTCACCGCGCGCACCGGCCACCAGCCGATCTCGCGCTCCGCGTTTTGCCTGACCTTCCCGCCGAGCACATCCGCGACCAACTGCGCGCCCAGGCACACGCCGAGCACCCGCGCGCCTCGCGCCATCGCCGCCGCGATCGCCGCCTTCTCCGCCGGCAGCCAAGGGTGGTCGCGGTATTGATACACGTTCATCGGCCCGCCCATCACAATCAGCCAATCACACTCCGGCGCCACCGCTCCGGCGACCTCGCCGGCCCACCAGCGCGTCACCGAAACCTCATGCCCGCGCGCCCTCAGCCAAGGCTCGATCAGCCCGAGCCCCTCAAACTCCACGTGTTGAAACCAGTGAACTTTCATGCGCGCTTTTCCCCGTGTTAGCCCCGCCCGGGGCTAGCCCTTCGTCTCTTCCGCCGCGACCCGCGCCTCGCGCCTCGCCTGCACGCGCGAACCCACGATGATCGCGATTTCAAACAACACATACAGCGGCGCCGCGAACAGGCACTGCGTCACCGGATCGGGCGTCGGCGTCACCACCGCCGCGATCAGGAAAATCACCACGATGGCGTGGCGGCGATACTTCCGCAGCGTCTCCACCCGCAGCAGCCCGAAGTGGATCGCGATCACGATCAGCAGCGGAAACTCAAACGCCAGCCCCACGCCCAGCACCAGCCACGTGAGCAGCGAGTAGTAGCTGTCCGGCGTCCACATGGTCTTGAAGTTGAGCAGCTCGTTCAACTCCAGCGACACCCGCAGCGTGCTCGGAATGAGCAGGAAAAACCCGAACGCCGCCCCGAGCGCGAAAAGCAAAAACGCGCTCACCCCCGCCGGCACCACCAGCCTGAGCTCGCGCTCGTTCAGCGCGGGGGCCACGAACTGCCCCACGAAAAAAATCATGAACGGCGCGGCCACCGCCAGCCCCCCGAAGCAGCACAGTTGCAGCACGATGCTAAAGCTCTCCATCACCCCCCGCGTATTCAGCTCCAGCACCAGCTCGGGCCGCTCCGCATGCACGTAGCGCAGCGGCCACAACAACACCTCGTTAAATGCCGGCAGGAAAAACCCGATCAGGCCGGCCGCCAGGCCAAACACGATGGCGCACTTCACCAGCGTCCAGCGCAGCTCTTCCAAGTGATCGAGGAAGCCCATGGGGCGCTCGTTCGGATCGAACGCCGCCTCCGCGTCGTCGGGATCGACGGGGTCGGCGGGATCTTTGGGCGCGCGGGTCTTGTTCACAGCCCGCCGAGCAAGCCGCCCCGCCCGCGCTTTTCAACCCATACCTCGCGGCTCGACACCCGAAACACGCTCGCTCCCTCGGGTTTTTTCGTCCGGTTTCGCATGCGGCGGCGGTTATAGCGCGAAACACCCCATGTATGATGACACCGCCCTGCTCCGCCGTTACGCCGAGACCCGCCGCGACACCGATTTCGCCACACTCGTCGAGCGCCACCTCGGCCTCGTTTATCACGCCGCCCTGCGCCAGCTCGCGGGCGACGTCCACCACGTCCGCGACGCCGCCCAGTCTGTTTTCACCGATCTCGCGCGCAAAGCCCCCGCGCTTGCCGGGCGCCCCCTCGTGCTCGCGGGCTGGCTCCACACCGCGACGCCCCCCCGCCACCCCGATGCCGGTCGTGGCCGCGCCACCGCCCAGGACGCCAGTCCCGCTCATCGCCGCCGATCTTCTCGGTGGAGACTACCTCGCCCGACTGCGTGACGCCACCGCTGCGGATTTTGGCCGCCTGCTGGTCGAGCTCTGGAAACTTGGCACGCCCGCGGCGCGCACCCGTTTCCGCGAAGTTTTCGACCAGTGGTGTCTGCTCGACCCCGAAGCCGCCTCCCGCTGGTCCGTGACTCTAAGCACGAAGGGAATCGGCGGCCTCTCGGCGCCGACCATGCGCGAACAAAGTCTCTTCGCATGGGCCGACCAAGACCTCGACGCCGCCTACACCTGGACGCTCGCGCAAGGGGAGGTCGACGGGATGCCTCGGGACTCCTGCTCCCTCGCCGCCGCGCTTCTCCGGCGCCTGGACGGAACCGACCCCGCCCACGCCTTGGTCTTGGCACATCGATCCCCGGACGACGTTAACAAGATCGCTTTTCAATCCATCCTTCAGACTCGGGCGAAGACCAATCCCCCAGCCGCGCTCCAAGCTTTAAACAAGGAGCCTAAGCTCGACCACGCCGGGGGTGATCTCGAAGCCCGCTTGGTCGGCATCCGGAGCGAACACGACCTCGAAGCCGCGACCCGCTGGGTCCTCTCCACGGACGTCTCTCCCGAGGCCGGAAAAAGACTGATTTCCGGACTAGCCCAGCCCCCGAAACACCCCCGTGCCGTCCTTCATGCCATCCTGGCATGGTGGGATAGCCGCCGCGCCACGGCTCCCCCGGAGGAAAAGCCTCACCTCTCCAACATATTTCGTCGCTGGGCCGAAACTGACGCCGAAGATGCTTTGGAATTTGCAGACTCTCTCCCCGACGATTTGCGACCCCGCACGCTCTTCCAGGCCGGCCTTGCCTCGTTCTCCTACTATGGAACTGGCTGGGAAAAAACCCTGCGCTACGATCCAATCTCATCTCTTGCCTACATCGCGCTTCTGCCCAAAGGGTCCCTCCCGGTCTATGGCACGAGTCGTTGACCGACGATCTGCTGCGTCTCTAGGCTGAAATCGAGCCGCACCAGGTCGCGCACTGGACACAGCAGCAATTGACCACCAATGCCGCCCTTCCCGAGCGGCCCACCCTCCCCCGCACCCTCGCCCGCATCGATCTCGAAGCCGCGCTGGCCGCCTGGGAGCGATTGCCTGCCGGCAGAGACTGCGAGCATTTGGCTTCGACCTTGGCCGAGGTCTGGGCGGAAACAGGCCCCGCGTCGCACTCGTCTGGTTCGAGATGAATCGGAAGCCCAGCCCAGGCCCGGCAGAGTCGGCCTCGAAAAACTGACTGGATGGTTCGCACTCCGCCCCCCGCCGCCCTCCGCATCCCTTGCTCTTTTCCGGACTCCGCCGCGCGCCCGCCCTGCGCGCCGTTGACACTCGCGCGCGCCTGCCTCTTGAGTTTCGCCTTTGCGCGCCCCCGCCCCGGGGCGTCGGAAAACTCCTTCCCAAGACCCACCACATCCATGGCCAAAGCCTCCACCACGAAACCCGCCGCGAAAGCCTCCAAAGCTTCCGCTCCCGTCAAAAAATCCGCCCCCCTCAAGGCCGCTCCCGCAAAAGCCGCCCCCGCCGCCAAAGTCGGCAAGGGCCCCAAATACGTCTACACCTGGGGCGCCGGCAAAGCCGACGGCAACGGCAGCATGAAGGCCCTCCTCGGCGGCAAGGGCGCCAACCTCGCCGAGATGACGCGCATCGAGCTGCCCGTGCCCCCCGGCTTCACCATCACCACCGAGGTCTGCACCTACTACTACGCCAACAAGAAGACCTACCCCGTCTCCCTCCAGGCCGAGATGGAAGCCGGCGTGAAGAACATGGAGAAGATCATGGGCACCACCTTCGGCGCCACCTCCGGCATGCCCCTCCTCCTGGCCGTGCGCTCCGGCGCCCGCGACTCCATGCCCGGCATGATGGACACCATCCTCAACCTCGGCCTCAACGACCAGACCGTCGTCGCCCTCGAGAAGGCCACTGGCAACGCCCGCTTCGCCTACGACTGTTACCGCCGCTTCATCCAGATGTATGGCGACGTCGTCATGGGCGTCCAGAAACGCGAAGGCGAGGACCACGATCCCTTCGAGCACACCATCCACACCTTTAAACACAATACCTACCATAAGGATATCATCGACTCCGACCTCACCGCCGAGGACCAGAAAGAGCTCATCAAACGCTTCAAGGCCCTCGTCAAGGACCGCACCGGCAAAGCGTTTCCCAACAGCGCCTGGGACCAGCTCCGCGGCGCCGCCGGCGCCGTCTTCGGCTCCTGGATGAATGACCGCGCCTGCGTCTATCGCCGGAAGTACAACATCCCCACCGAGTGGGGCACCGCCGTCAACGTGCAGGCCATGGTCTTCGGCAACACCGGTGACACCTCCGGCTCCGGCGTCGCCTTCACCCGCAACCCCGCCAACGGCACCAACGAGTTCTACGGCGAATTCCTCGTCAACGCCCAGGGCGAAGACGTTGTCGCCGGCGTCCGCACCCCCGAGCCCGTGCTCAAGCTCAAGGACGTCATGCCCAAGAGCTACGCCGAGCTCCTCAAGGTCCGCGCCACCCTGGAGCAGCACTTCAAGGACGTGCAGGACATCGAGTTCACCATCCAGGACGGAAAGCTGTTCATGCTCCAGACCCGCAACGGCAAACGCACCGCCGCCGCCGGCCTGAAGTTCGCCGCCGACATGGTCAAGGAAGGCCTCATCGACTGGGAGACCGCCGTCCTGCGCAACCCCGCCGACCAGCTCGAGCAGCTCCTCGCCCCCATCTTCGACCTCACCGAGGTCGCGAAGGCCAAGGTCATCGCCACCGGCCTCCCCGCCGGCCCCGGCGCCGCCACCGGCAAGATTTATTTCAACGCCGACCGCTCCGTCCATGCCGCCGACAAGGGCGAAAAAGTTCTCCTCGTCCGCGTCGAGACCTCGCCCGAAGACCTCCGCGGCATGATCGCCGCAGAAGGCATCCTCACCGCTCGCGGTGGTGTTTCCTCCCACGCCGCCCTCGTCGCCCGCCAGATGGGCAAAGTCTGCGTGTGCGGAGCCGCCGGCGTCACCATCGACTACGACGCCAAGACCGCCACCATCGACGGCCAGGTGTTCAAGGAAGGCGACTTCCTCTCCATCGACGGCACCTCCGGCACCGTTTACGCGGGCCAGATCAAGACCGCCCCGTCCGAGATCATCTCCGGCCTCCTCTCCGACGACAAAGTCGCCCAGAAGACCGAGAAGTATAAGAACTACGTGCAGCTCATGAAGTGGTGCGCCCAGTCCACCCGCATGAGCGTCCGCACCAACGCCGACACGCCCAAGCAAGCCGCCGAGGCCATGGCCTTCGGCGCCGTCGGAATCGGCCTCGTGCGCACCGAGCACATGTTCTTCGAAGGCGACCGCATCGACGCCATGCGCGAGATGATCCTCGCCGACAACCTTCCCGATCGCGAGAAGGCCCTGGCCAAGCTCCTCCCCTACCAGCGCGACGACTTCTTCGGCATCTTCAAAGCGCTCAAGGGTTACCCCGCCACCGTGCGTTTCCTCGATCCGCCCCTGCACGAGTTCCTCCCGAACTCCAAGGAGCAGCAGATGGATCTCTCCCGGAAGCTAAACATCCCGGTCGAGAAGATCATGCACCGCGTGCACGAGCTGCATGAGTTCAACCCCATGCTCGGCTTCCGCGGCTGCCGCCTAGGCATCAAGTTCCCCGAGATCACCCGCATGCAGGCCCGCGCCGTGCTCGAGGCCGCCGCCGACGCGACCAAAGCCGGCTTCAAAGCCAAGCCCGAGATCATGATCCCGCTCGTCGGTTTCAAGCGCGAGCTCGACCTCCAGACCGCCATCGTGCACGAGGTCGCCGCCTTGGTGCAGAAGGAGAAGAAGGTGAAGATCGCCTACTCGGTCGGCACCATGATCGAGATCCCGCGCGGAGCGCTCACCGCCGACGAAATCGCCCAGACCGCCGAGTTCTTCAGCTTCGGCACGAATGACCTCACCCAGACCTGCCTCGGCATGTCGCGTGACGACTCCGGCAGCTTCCTCGGCACCTACGTCGAAAACGAGATCGTGAAGAAGAACCCCTTCGCCTCGATCGACCAGACCGGTGTCGGCCAGTTGGTGAAAATTGCCTGCGAGAAGGGCAACCAGACCCGCCCCGGCATCAAGCTCGGCATTTGTGGCGAACACGGCGGCGACCCCGACTCCGTAAAATTCTGCCACCAGGTCGGCCTCACCTACGTGAGCTGCAGCCCCTACCGCGTGCCCGTCGCCCGCCTCGCCGCCGCCCAGGCCGCGATCGAGGAAAAGCGCGCCACCGCGAAGAAGAAGTAATTCACGTATGCCGCCCGCTCGCGGGCGCTCCCCAAGCCCCGCGCCCTCACCGGCGCGGGGCTTTTTCGTATCCCAATTCCCAACCGCGTTACAGCCCAACGTCGCAACCACCCGTCTCGCCACCGCGTCTCATGGCCAGAGCCTTTCACTCCTCTGGCCCGCCGCGCGCTACACCCGCTATCGCCCGCGCCAGCCCCGCGCCTCGCCCGTCTGGCAAGTCCTCCGCGACCACGCCCAACGCCTGACCTACCTCCCGCCAGAGGCCGCCCGCGCCCTTGCGCGCTACCAACGCGGCGGCGACCTCCACGCCGGCTTCACCCGGCTCCATTGTGCCGCCTGCGGCCACGACTACCTCCTCGCGTTCAGCTGCAAACAACGCGGCCTCTGCGCCACCTGCCACCAGCGCCGCACCCTCATCGAAGCCGCCGCCATCGCCGACGAGATCTGCCAACCCGTCCCCCACCGCCACCTCGTGCTCACCCTTCCCCGCGTGTTGCGCGGCCTTTTTCACGCGAACCCGCCCTGCTCGGCACACTCTGCCACGCCACCCTTGAAGTTCTCACCCTCTGGCTGAGCGAACGCGCCGCCTGCCCCGCCGGCCAGCCCGGCCTCATCGCCGAGTATCCTCTCCGTGCCCCCTATTCCCTGGAAAAAATCACCTACCAATCCGAGACCGCGACCGTTTATCAACGCTCCAAACGCCACTGGCGGCCCCGCCGGAATTTTGATGTATTTTTCGCTCTCGACTTTATCCGCGTCCTGCTCGCGCCCCCCCCCGCCCCTGGCTGCCCGCAAGTCCGCTACTACGGATATTACAGCAACAAAAGTCGCGGCCACCGCGCCGCCTAGCTTTCAGCGAATCTCAAATCTGAAATTTTAAATCCCAAATCAGGCGGCTCGGCCTCCGCCCCGAGGCACGCCCCCGCGCGCCGCCCCCGACGCTGCCGCGCTTGGCGCGACCTTATCCGCGAAGTCTGGGGAGCCGATCCACTGCGTTGCCCCTCTGCGCCTGCCAACTCCGCCCCGTCACCGTAGTCGAGACTCCGGCCGATATCCACGCCACGCTCTTCCCTCTCGGCCTGGCCGAGCTGGCCCTTCCGCCGAGCTGCGGCCCGCCGCCGCCCTGGGAACGCCGAGCTCCAGCTCGGCCTCCGTCGGATGCCGAAGTCCTCGTGGACGCCGCTTCCGGTGCGCGCCATCCGCCCACCCCGCCGCCCTGCCCCTCTCGCCTGCCCTATCCTCGACCCCGCGTGGAAAAAATCCGCTTCCAGGCGGAAACAGCGGCGCCCGGCGAGTCTTACGATCAACTCGGCTTCGAGTTGGACGCAGGTTACAGGGCAACGGAGCGGGATGAGGCCACAGGAAGAACTCTTCGCCGACGACTCCGCCCAGCCCGATGCACCCGACGGAGGGCCCGTCTTTTGGCAGGAGCGCGCCAGCGACGAGCCCGGCTACTACCCCGAAGAATCCCACGCTGACGACGGCTACCAAGCCGACGCCGACGTGGAGTGAGCCGCAACCGGTGGACATTCCCTTATTCTAATTCGCGTTCAAATTTTAGTTTAACCCGAAAAACGAAGTTGATCGCCGCGATCTGGCGCAACCTGCCGGGCATCTGCTCGTCCGTTCACCCGCTCGATGCACTATTCAGTGCACCTCGAGGATTCACGAACGACCATCTGCTCCAGCATCTTGCGCCAT
>JBBRHC010000131.1:0-9513 GCA_038223295.1 Opitutales bacterium | reverse complement strand
TCGGCTTTTCTTTTTTGCACGCCAGCGCAGCGGCGCACTGGTCGGGGCTGCGCCCGAGATGGATTTAACGTGGACGGGGACATTGGGTTCATTGGCTTACGGGTTGGTCACTGTCCCGTGTCCAAGGAAATCGGCGGCGCTGTACACTGGAAGAACTCACTCGATACATCACGCTCGCGCGAAGCGGGCGTTTCACCGTTACCGATCACTCTGGATCAAACCGATCACGTGGTAGCGCGCTCCCGCTTATCCTAATTTCGGCGGCCTCGTCCCCGCTTCCCGATTCCCGGCAAAATCCAATTTCCTATCAGTCAAAATCCAGTTTAATGTGAGTAACGACTCCGTAAAACGATGAGTATCGAACGCAAAAAGATTATCATTTGATAAAATAGTGGGTTGCTTGGCGATGCTATGAATATAACAACCTATCATCTGCGACGAATCGCTGCTCTTTTACTTGCGTCGGTCGCGGTCACCTCCGCGCTCGCTAATTCGTTTTCCTCGGCTTCGTCCTCCAGTCGTTCTTCCGGAAGTTCGGGCAGCGCGTCGGCGTTTGCCTCTGGCTCCTCCTTCAAGCCGTCGTTCACCTCGACATTCACCACGGGGAATGCTTCTGCCTCGGCCTTTGCATTCGGGGCGTTTGGTGGAGGTGCGCTGTTACCGTTTAGCAAGGTGGCGATCATCCCCTTGGGCGGGGTGATTATTGTATTTTCCCCTTCCGATGACATCCTGATTGACATTGCACTGATCGAGTTTGAACTCGAAGCCGACGACGTTGGTCTGGATGTGATTATTATCGAGGATTGAAGTTGGCCCGCATTTCGGGTTATAATACAATTTACTAGAATCCGGCACTTACTTTTTATGTAAGTGTCGGCTTCGGGTTTCATGGATTGACTAAATGCGCTCGGGCCCGACGAAGTGCCAGAGCTCTGCGGAAGCTTTTTGAGGTCGAACGAATCAAAGGCCGGAAAGGTCTCGGTGGACGATTTCGGCGGAAGGCGCGAGGGGGACGTTGCTATGAATTGGGAGACGGCCGGCGGGCTCCCGTGTTTAAGGGCGAAGCGTTGGGTGAAGTGGCTCTGCCAGTGGAATCGGACGCCACCCCAGCGGGTCACGAGAGGCCATTTTTCGCGCAACTCCCGGGCGATGTTTATGGCGGGGTGCTCAGCAGCGGCAGACGGGTGAGGCGCACGATTTGCACCATCTGGGTGTTCTCGAGAAAATGAGCCTGAGCATCGCTACGGGCTTTTGCCGGTTATCCGCCGTTGTTGGGGTCTGCGCGGGGTGAACGTGCATGCTCCCTACGCGACCAGATACCAATGGGGCCACTAGCATGATGCGACGGAAGTCGACGGTACCAACCGCATCGAGCCGCTCTTCACGCGCTCGGTCGGTCAGGACACCTACGCGATTTTCCCGCGCCAGATCGCCGAATCCGATCCCCAGGCCCGACACATCATCATCGCCGACCAAGCCGGCTTTCACCTCAAACCCGACGATCCTCGCGTGCCCGCAAACCTGCGCCTGCTGCCCCTGCCACCCTGCAGCCCGGAAGTCGGCCGCCCTCAACCCGGTCGAAAAACCCGGCGATCTCGTCAAGGATCGCATCTGCAACCAGCTATTTGAAAAACTACCCGCCCTCGAACAGGCCGTCCTCGCTGAACTCGCCCCTCTGCGCGCCTGCGGCGTGCGCGTCGCCCGGTTGATCGGCCAGGGTTGGATCCTCGATAAAGTAAATGCCGGAGATCCAACCTATAGTATTAAAGTGTAATATAAATGGTGTAAATCCTACCCACACCTGGAGTGGGGCCCGGCGCTCAGCGTGGCGGACGGCGAGAGAGCTGGTCCCGTCAACGCCCGGCACCTTATGGATGGTTGGCGAGCGCGGTACGGTTTTGCCATCTCGGTCGGCGCGTGTGCGCTCACCGGCTTTGCCTTGAAGTGCGGCGCGGAGCTGGCGACCGGCGCAACCGCGCTCGCGGACAATGACCACGACCCGGTCGCAGCCTACGCGCCGGTACCGTTTGCCCACATTCGATCCGCTGACAGCACTTCCTGTCACACTCGAACGGGTGCTTGATTGCGGCCGGGCGATTGCCGGAGACGCGAGGCGGGGATCACGTGTCGGTGCGCAGTCGGGCGTGGATGCGGTGGCTCACGTAGTGGTCGTAGAGCCACTCGGCGTCGCGGGCGACGCCCTCGAAGCGGAAGCCGCAACGCTCGGCGACGGCGGCGCTGGCGCGGTTGGTCTCGGCGCAGGCGATGACCTGGCGGTGCAGGTCGCGTTTGGCGAAGCCGTAGGAGGCGAGCGCGGCGATGCAGCGGCTCATGATGCCGCGGCGCTGCGCGTCGGCGGCGAGCCAATAGCCGATGTTCGCGCCGCGGTTGGCGGCATCGATGCGGTTGTAGCCGCAGACGCCGACGAGGATGGTTTGCTCGTAGATGCCAAAGTGGAGCCCGGTGCCGGCATCGGCCTCGCGGACGGTGAACTCGATGAAATTCAACGTGGCGGCGGGCGCGCGGCTCTGGTCGAGCCAGGGCAACCAGGGGCGGAGGTGGGCGCGGTTGGCATCAGTCAGGGCGAAGAGTTCATCGGCGTCGTCCGGCTGGAGTTGCACCAGCCGCAGGCCGAAATCGACGGGAAGGGTGATCATGGGGAGGTCGGGACCGGGAGCCGCCGACCTTGGAAGCGGCGCGCGGCGCGGCAAGGTAACAACCGGGAGCGCGGCAGGGTCGGGTGTAACGGAAAGGGATGCCAGGGCTGCTCCTCCGGCGTGGCACGGGCGTCCCGCCCGTGAGCGATTGGGCATCCTGCCCGTGCGCCGCCGATCCCATGGGCGGGACGCCCATGCCACTTTCGGGTCCGCACCGGTCACCGGCCGCCGATCACGCCACTCTTTTGGTTGTTGCTCGTATCCTGGTCGACCAGGCCCGCCGGCGTCACCAGGCGCGAGCTCACCACCACACTCCCCCCGTCGGCGAGTTGCCGGGTGTCCACCGGGACGGTCACGGTGGCCGAGGCCCCGGCCGCCAGCGTGCCAAGCGGTTGCGTGGTCGCCACGCCGCCCGTGTTTACCACCAGCGCCAGCCCGCTCACCGGGGCGGCCCCGCGATTCTGCACCACGATGTCCACCGTGCCCGTGCCGGCGGCGTAGCTCTGGTTCGACACGGCGGGATCGACGCGCGTGGTGCTCGCGTGATCCAGAGCCCAGGCGAGGTTGAGCGAACCCTTGCCGTAATCGGGATCGGCCCCCGCCGCGCCGCCGTCGTTCGCGTGCGTGGTCAGCACCGCCGCCGCCTCGCGCGCGCCCAGGCCCGGCGTTTGCGACATCACCGCCGCGATCGCGCCCGACACCACGGGCGCGCTCGCCGACGTGCCGCTGAAATTCACCCGCGAGCCCGCCAGCCCGGCGGTCTGGAGCGCCACGCCCGGCGCGGTGAGCTGCAAGCCGTCGCCGGAGTTGGAAAAAATCGCCTGCCGCCCGGCCCCGTCCACCGCGCCCACCGACACCACGCCCGCGTAGGCGGCGGGCCAGGCGAGCTGCGCCGCCTGATCGTTGCCGCTCGACGCCACCACCGCCACGCCGGCGGACAGCGCGTAGTCCACCGCCTCGCCCAGCACCGGCGAGGTGGCGTAGCCGCCGAGGCTGATGTTGATCACCTGCGCCCCGGCATCGACGGCGGCGAAAATGCCCTGCGCGAGCGAGAAGGTGTCGCTGACGCCGTCCGGGCCGGTCACGCGGATGCTCAACACCGCCGCGCCCGGCGCGACGCCGCGCGCATCGGCCGCCGCGCCCGCCGCCACCGCCGCCACCGCCGTGCCGTGCGCGCCGTCCTCGCCGGCGCCGGTCACGCCGTATCCGATATCCAGATACCGCAGCCGCAGCCCGAGGGTGGCGTCGGGCGCGGCGCCGCCGTCGAGCACGGCGATGGTGACGCCCGCGCCCCACCCGGAGTTATCGGCCGTCACGCCGAGCACGGAGAGCAGATCGGCGCCGACCGGCACCGCCGAGCGCGCCAGGCGCTCCTCGGCCGGCGGGGTGGGCGCGGTCAGCACGGCGTTGCCCGCGATGCCCGCGTAGTCGCCGATGCCGCCCGCGAGATCGCGCACAAAGGCGTCGTAGTCGCCCACCTTTACCCGCACCGCGAAAAGCCCGTCGATGCGCCCCGCCACCTGCACGCCGGCCGCGCCGGCGCGGGCGAGAAAACGGCGGTAGGCGTCGGCATCCTTGAAAGTCAGCACGGCCTCGTCGGCGCGGAAACGGCGGCGGTTAAACCGCTCGCGCAACAGCTCCGCCACCGCCGCGCGCGCGTCGGCCGGGGCATCGGGACGCAACACCGGCAGGGAGTACTCCGCCGCCGCCGCGCCCGACGGGCCGCCGCTCCACTCCACCGCGACGTCGGGCCGCCGCGCCTGCGGCCAAAACGCCGCCACGCCCACGCCCAGCCCGAGGGCCGAGGCCAGGGCGACGCAGAGACGGGTTCGGGCGCGGGGGTGCATGCGGGTTGCGGGATGGGACGCGGTCACGGTTGCCCCGGTTACCCGTTGTCGCCAGTCGGATTTGGCGATTGGGCGAGACCCCGGGTTGACGAGCGCGGGCACCCGCGCGAACCCTCCGCCCCCCAACGATGACGCCACGCGAATTGCCTGTTTATGAACTGGAGAAAACCCTCGTCGCGGCGCTGCGTGCGCAGGGGCGGGTGGTGGTGCAGGCGCCGACGGGCTCGGGCAAATCGACGCAGATACCGCAGATGTTGCGGGCGCATGGATTTCTGGAGCGCGGGGAGGTGGTGGTGTTGCAACCCCGGCGGCTGGCGGCGCGCATGCTGGCGCGGCGCGTGGCGGAGGAGGTGGGGTGCGAACTCGGGCAGGAGGTGGGTTACCAGATACGGCTGGAATCGCGGGTGTCGGCGAAGACGCGGGTGCGCTTTGTGACGGAGGGGATTTTGCTGCGGCAGATGTCGTTCGATACGAGGCTGCGGGGGGTGGCGGCGCTGGTGTTCGACGAGTTTCACGAACGGCATCTTTACGGGGACATCTCGCTGGCGCGGGCGATGCAGATCCAGGCGACCACGCGGCCGGATTTGAAGATAGTGGTCATGTCGGCCACGCTGGATGCGCAGGGGCTGCGGGAGTATCTCGCGCCGTGCGAGATCCTGACCTCGGAGGGGCGGAGTTTTCCGGTGGCGATCGAGTATTTGCCGAAGACGGTGAACTTCGAGGTGGAGCCGGTGTGGGACGTGGCGGCGCGGGAGTGCGCGCGGGTGGCGGGGCAGACGCCGGGGGACTTTTTGGTGTTCATGCCGGGCGCGTATGAGATCGGGCGCACGGTGCAGGCGCTGGGCGAGCACCGCGCGCTGAACGGCTGCGTGGTGCTGCCGCTGCACGGGGAGCTGCCGCCCGAGGCGCAGGACCGGGCGGTGGCGCGGACGAGCGTGCGCAAGATCATCGTCTCGACCAACGTGGCCGAGACCTCGCTGACCATCGACGGCGTGACCATCGTGGTGGACGCGGGGCTGGCGCGGCAGGCGAAGTTCGATCCCAACCGGGGCATCAACACGCTGCTGGTGGAGAAAATCTCGCGGGCGAGCGCGGACCAGCGGGCGGGGCGTGCGGGCCGCACCGCGCCGGGGCGTTGCGTGCGGCTCTGGACCGAGCGCGAGCACGGGGGGCGCGCCGCGCAGGAGCTGCCGGAGGTGAAGCGGCTGGATTTGTCGGAGGTGGTGCTGACCCTTAAGGCGAGCGGGATCGACGACGTGGCGGGCTTCCCGTGGCTGGAGCGGCCGGAGGCGAAGGCGCTGGAGCGGGCGGAGATGTTGTTGAGGGATTTGGGGGCGCTGGGGGCGGCGGCTGGATCGAGTGGAGGAGTGGAACATGGGCGGTACGCCAATGCCACGACGAGCCTTCCGATCACGGAGGTGGGGCGGCGCATGTTGCGGTTTCCGGTGCATCCGCGGTATGCGCGCATGCTGCTGGAGGCGGAGACGCGGGGCTGCGTGCGCACGGTGGCCCTGATGGCGGCGCTCACCCAGGGGCGGAGTTTTTTGCAACGCGGGCTGCCGCGCGCGGTGGACGATGCGCGCGACGACGCGCTGGGCGAGGAGACGGAGAGCGATTTTTTCCTGGTGATGCGCGCTTGGCGCTTCGCGGATGAGGCGGGCTACAACGTGGATGCGTGCCGGCGGCTGGGCATCCATGCGCAGGGGGCGCGGGCGGTGGGGCCGCTGTTCGCGTCGTTTCTGGAGATCGCGGCGAAGGAGGGGCTCGATGTGGCGGAGAAACGGTTGGACGGCGTCGCGGTGAGCAAGTGCGTGCTGGCGGGGTTCTCGGACCAGGTGGCTAAGCGGCTGGATGGCGGCACGCTGCGCTGCGAGCTGGTGCACGGGCGGCGGGGATTTCTGGCGCGGGAGAGCGCGATGCAGCGGGCGACGCTGCTGGTGGTGGCGGAGGTGAGCGAGATCGGGCGCGGGGACGGCGAGGTGAGCACGTTGCTGTCGCTGGCGACGGCGGTGGAGGAGGCGTGGTTGAAGGAGCTGTTCCCGGCGGATTACCGCGACGTGCGCGGGGTGGTTTACGACGCGCAGATGAAGCGGGTGATCACGCGGCGCGAGCGGCGGTTTCGTGATCTCGTGCTGGAGGCCAAGGTGAGCGGCGACGACGCGCCGCTGGGCGAGGCGGCGTCGCTGTTGACCACGGAGGTGCTGGAGGGGCGGATCAAGATCGAGGCGTGGGACGAGGGCGTGGAGCAGTGGATCCTGCGCGTGAACCGCCTGGCGGAGTGGTTTCCCGAGCTCGAAGTGAACCCGCTGACCGAGGCGGACCGGGCGACCTTGATCGAGCAAATCTGCTACGGCGAACTCGGGGCGCGGGCGGTGAAGGACAAGGACAAGGCGGCGGTGATGGCGGTGCTGCGCGACTGGCTGACGGCGGAGCAACTGGCGGCGCTCGACGACTATCTGCCGGAGAAGCTGGTGATGGCCAACGGGCGCAAGGCGAAGGTCGAGTATACGAAGGACGGGCCGCCGGTGATGTCGGCGCGCATCCAGGAACTCTACGGCATCGAGGGCAAATTCACGCTCGGGCACGGGCGCGTGCCGGTGAAGATCCACGTGCTGTCCCCGAACTACCGGCCCATCCAGGTGACGGACGATCTGACGAGTTTTTGGCGCGACATGTACCCGACGGTGAAGGCGGAGCTAAGCCGGCGGTACCCGCGGCATGAATGGCGGTGAGGGCGGGGCGGGTAAGCGGGGATTGACCCGGCGGGGGTGATGTGGAGCTTGAATCGATTGTGACCCGCGAAACCGACATGGCCCTGATCGAGTTTTGCGCGCGCCAATTCGAGCAATTCGACGGGGCCGCCTGTACTGGCTTTGCCGGAGCACCGCGCGACGTACTGGCGGCGGCGGCGCCCTTCCCCGCACTGAGCGCAAAAACCGGTTCGGGCATACGACCGCGTTGGAAAACGTGGCGGAGTCTCTGGCGCCGGGCCGGGATTTTCCCGAGCTGGAGCGCTCGGCGCGTTTTGATTTCGCGCGCTTCGGTCCGATGTTGAAAACGCGTCTGCGCCATGCCTGCGCCTTATCCTGAACTAACGGAGGCCTCGGGCCGGTTTTTGGATCACTTGGACGCAATGATCCGCGCGATCACGTGGGCAACGGTGGGCCGGTGCTGGCCAACCTGCGGGTGCTGCGCGCGCGGATGGGAACGATTTAGCCCCGAGGGAGATTGCGCCGAGCCGCCGAGGCATCCACCGCGTCAGACGCTGGCGATCAGCTTGGTCAGGTCGACGTGGTCGGCGATGAGTTGTTTGATGATGGGAAACTTGTCGTGGTCCTGGGGCTGGGTCTTCACCGACATGTGATTGATGCGGCTGGTGACCTCGTAGCTCTCCTCCTTGGTCGCGATCACGGGGATGTCGGTCATGGCGAGGAGCTCGGCGAGCTTGGGGTGGGGCTTGACGTCGTTGGTCACGATCAAACCCGCGATGCTGGCGCCACCGGAGATCGTGGCGGAGGCGAGGGCGGCGAGCAGGATGTCGTCGCGGTCGCCCGGCGTGATGATGAGGGTGCCGGGCTGGAGGTACTCGACGATGCCCTTGGCGGCCATGGCGCCGACGATGACGCGTTGCACGCGTTGTTTGACGCCACCGCGTTTGCCGTTGAGCCATTTGCCGCCGATCTCCTCGGCGATCTGGGCGAGGTTGGGCGCGCTAAGGGCGTGCTGGATGGGGAGGACGCCTAGGAGCGGGATGCCAAGGCGGGCGAGGCCGAGGCCGGCGTAGTGGTGGACCATCTCCATCTTGTCGGGCTCGATTTTGTTGAGGATGGCGCCGATGACCTCGACGCCGTACTGGTCGAAGAGGGCCTTGTTGAGCGCAAGTTCATCCACGGGGCGGCCGATGCCGCCGGGGGAGACGAGGATGACTTTGGCGTTGAGCAGCTTGGCGACGCGGGCGTTGGAGAGGTCGAAGACGGAGCCGACGCCGGCGTGGCCGGTGCCCTCGATGAGGGTGAAGTCTTTTTCCCAGGAAACCCGGTCGAAGGCGCGGCAAATTTTGTCCTCCAGGGCGGGCAGGAGGGATTCGGGGTTTTCGAGGAAGCGACGGGTGAAGGTGCTGTCGACCGCGACGGGGCTCATGCTCTCGAGGGGCACGCGAACCTGGAAAATGGAATCGAGGAGCACCGAGTCCTCGTCGATTTTTTGGCCGTGGACGTCGACGAATCGCTGGCCCACGGGCTTGATGAAACCGACGCGGGGGAAGTGGGCCTGGAGTGCGCCGTAGAGGCCGAGGCACGTGGTGGTCTTGCCGTCGTTCATGCGGGTGGCGGCGACGAAGACGCGTTTGGTCTCGGTGTTGGTGGGGGTGGTGAGGAGCGGCAGCGCTGGCTGGGCGAAGGGGTTGGTCTTGCCGTCGTGCGCGGGGGTGACGGAGGGGGACGGGGGAACCGGGGTGTCGGAAGCCATGGGCGGAAGAGATGCGGGGGAGTGGCGGGGCGGCGTGGCGGGCGAGGAGGGCCGGGGTGGGCGGGAAGACCACGCGCCTGAGTGCGCGGCCCCGAGGCTGCGGGGGATTATTTGGTGCCGTGGAGCAGGCGCGAGTCGATGGCCTGGGTGGCGACGATGGCGGCGGCGCCGAAAACGTCGTGGGCGGAGGCGCCGCGGGATATTTCGGCGGCGGGCTTGGTGAGGCCGGTGAGGATCTGGCCGAAGGTGTTGGCCCCGGCGAGGAGCTGCACGAGTTTGTAGGCGATGTTGGCGGAGTTGAGGTCGGGGAAAATGAGGACGTTGGCGTTGCCGCCGACCGCGCTGGTGACGGCCTTGGTGCGCGCAACGACTTGGTCCAAGGCGGCGTCGACCTGGATCTCGCCGTCGATCTCGATTTCGAGCAGGAGGGCCTTGGCCTTGGCGCGGGCGAGTTCGGTGGCGTGGCGGACCTTGACGAGGGCGGGGTGGTTGGAGCTGCTGCGGGTGGCGTAGCTGAGCATGGCGACGCGCGGGATCTCGCC
>JBBRHC010000130.1:0-9526 GCA_038223295.1 Opitutales bacterium | reverse complement strand
CACCGGTTTTCCTGGCAGGAAATTCAACGCCAGGAAACCCATCACGGCCCGCGCATCCCGGCGCACGGAGTCGATTTCATGCTCCAGTGGATTTTTCTCCGCCAACGCGAAGACAGATCCGCGCGCACTGGGCGTGGCCCGCCCCACGTCGAGGGTCGAGGTCACCACGGGCCGCGAGGTCACCTCGGCGATCGAATCCCTCGTGGCCGGCACCCGCGGCCAAAAAACGAGCGCCAGTGCCGCCGCCGTCGCGACTCCCGCCGCCGTCCACCACGGCGCGCCCCAGGAGCGCGAGGCCGCGCGAGGCGCTGCCGGCGCCTGCCGACTTTGCTTTACCGCAGCCAGGATGCCCGCCTCCAGGCCCTTTCCGGGGTCTTCGTTCCGCAGACGGGCCGCATCGCGCCGCAGGCCCTGCTCAAACGCGACGTCCTCGCCGAAAAACTCCCGGCACTCCGCGCAGGTCTCCGCGTGGCGCGCGGTGAGGCGCGACTCGCCCGACGCCGGACCGAACGCCGCCTCCCAGCGGCGGACCGCCGAACACACGAGACGGGGACGAGGGTGGCGTGGTTTATTCATATGGAGGGGCTCCGTTTAAAAGCCGTTGGCGGGCGCGGAATACGATGACCTTCACGTTGGCCACGCTCAGGCCGGTCGCCTGCGCCGTTTCTTCCGTGGATAGCTCTTCGCCGAAACGCAGCCAGAGCACCTCGAACTCGCGTTGCGCCAGCACCGCGCGCGCCCGGGCCCAGATGTTATACGAGCGCTCCCGCGTCTCCGCCTGCCGGGCCGGCGACGGCTCCGGCGACTCGCTGTTTTCGGGTATCTCCTCCCAGCGCCGGGTGTCGCGGAAATGATTGAGCGCGGTGCGGCGCGCGATGGTTAGCAACCAGTTTATAAACGGCCGGTCCGCATCGAAGCGCCCCAGGTTATGATACGCTTTTATAAACGTGCGCTGGGTGAGATCCTCCGCGTCCTGCCGGTGGCGCGTCATCTGATGGATAAAGTTAAACACCCGCCGCCCGTGCGCCTTCACCAACTCCTCGAAGGCCCGCCCGCTCCCGGCGGCCGCCTCGCGCACCAGCGCGGCTTCGGCGGCCGTCGTGGCTCCAGGCGCGCCGGGCTGCGCGGGCGCGGGCGCGGAAAATGTCAGGCCAATGTCCACCGGCGGCAGTCCTCGGACCTTAGGGGTTGGCCTCGGTGGCGGGCGTTTCCGGGGCGATCACGCTCAGCGCGAACGTGCCCCGGCCGTCGCTCTCGTCGCAGTAAACCACCGTGATCGTATATTGTCCGTCCGCCCCCGGGAAACGGAACTCTGCCGCTCCCTGCTCCGAGCGCAGGCGGATCCATTTACCGCCCGAAGCGGCCGCGTGCGCCTCTTCGCGATAGTTTTTGAGATTCATATACTCGGCCTCGAAACGCAGCGGCGCGCCGCCCCCGGCGGGGGTGATGTCCACGCGATCAATCCGCCCGTGCTCGCCCGCGTCGCTCACGCCGGTGAGGACGAGGAGCGAGCCGGATTGCAGAGCCACGGGTTTGATCGTTTTTGATAAAAGCGTGAGCGCCTTGGCCGGGTCCGGGTTTGTATTTTGATCGCCCGTCCAGGTCGCGAGCATGCGGCCCACTATTACCGCCTCGGGCGGCGACGACCTCCGCGTGTCCTTCGCCTTGCCACCCCGCTCCGCCGCCTGCGCCGCGATGAATACCTGCGCCAGCCGCTCGCTCGCGTGGGCGAGGTGCAGGGTCACCGTATTTTGCTCCCGTTTCACCGTCACGGATTTCATAAACTCGGCCAGATACCGGTCGTTGGTTTCGGCGAGCGAGAGCATCGCGGTCATGCCCTCGACGATTTTCAGGAGTTTCTCCGCCATCTCGTCCGAAGCGGCGAGCAACTGGCCATGCGCGAAGACCTGGCCGTCCGTCTCGCCGATCTCCAGCGAAGCCGATTTCGCCATGCGGAGGATGCGCGCCTGGGGGGCGTTTTCAGGGAAAAACTGCTCCGAGGGCACCACGCTGGCCGCGATCAAGAAGCTGTCGTTCTCGTTGCGGATCAGTCTGCGCAGGGGCGAATCCGCCTGGGCGAGCGACTTGGCCTGGCCGAGGAAAACCGCGCGGGCGTTTAACAACTGCGCCTTCGACTTGCTCACCAGAATGATGGGCTCGGGCGGGAAGGCCACGAACAGCTCGCCGCCCACCGAGTAGGCCTCGAAGGGCAGATCCTTCAGCTCCTCGAGGATGTCCGGCGTGGTCACGGCCGCCTGGTCCACGATGCCCTCCGCGATTTTCCGCAGGTCCGGCGTGCCTTGCAAAATGAGCGCGCCGTCCATCCGTGCCGGGTCTTGGGAGAGATTGGTGCCGTAGGCGGTGACCTTGGCCAGGGTGTCCATCAGCCGCGGCATGCTCGACTGGATGGCCGACGCGCCGGGGCTCTTTTGCGCGGCCCCGGCCCGCGCCTGCATGGCCAGCATTTGTATCAGCAGCTCTTTGCCGAACGTGCTTTTCTTCAACGCGTCGAAATCGAGGTGGACAAGCCACCGCGCGTCGGCGCCGACGGTATTCGTATCGAGGGCGGCGGAAAGCGGGGCGAGCGCGAGCAGCGGCAGGCCGAGGCCAAGGGCGAGGAGCGGGCGGAGGAATCGTTTCATAGAGCGGATTGGGTAGGTATCTCTTTATTCACGGCGAGGCGGCCCGAGGTTACAGGGAAACGCGTTTATCCCCGCCGCGTTCACTCGCGCCCGGGCGCGCCGGAGAACTCTTTTCGGGAAAAAACCAGCGCGGCGAGCGCGACGAAAACGACGGCGAACACGCCCAGGTGCAGCGCCGTGCCCCACGGCCCCGCGCCTGGCGGGAGAGCCGTGACCGCCGGGACGGACGCGCCCGCCGGGACGCTCGCCGCACCCGCCAGCGGCTCCAGCAGCTCGCGGATCTGCCGCGTCATCGAGAGGCGGTTGAGCTGCGTCGGGATCAGCCCCGCACCCGCCTCGACCAGGCCCGCGTAACACAGCCCGACGATCAGGTAACGCGACACCACCACCGCGCACAAAACCCCCAGCGCCACGAACGCCGCGACCGTAAGCACCTGGGCGAGGAGCAAGAGGGGCAACCCCGCCGCCAGGCCCGGGATCTCGCGGTAGATCCCGACCGCCACCATGACGCCAAAGGCGGACAAATACGTGAGCTGCGCGCAGGCCAGGTGGCACACGTATCGGGAGACCAAATACACCGGGCGGCGCACCGGCCGGGTGAACAGATAATCGACCGCGCCAGGTTTCAGGTCGTCGCGCAGCGCGCCCGCGCCCGAGAGGAAGGCCAGGATGGGCACGAGCACGCCGAGGAAAAAGCTGCCGAACCAGTCGAAATACGCGCTCGCATCGCCCTTCGGATTGGTCGTCGCGGCGATGCCCGCGAGCACCCCGAGCAGGCCCGCGCAGACGAGCCAGGACCGCCACGGGAGCCAGCGGCGGTAGGTGAGCCGCCAGACGCCGCCAAAGGCGTGCCACTGGTTCGGGGCCACGCGGGGAAACGGGAGGGCGGGAGAGGGGAGGGCGGGAGAGGGGGCGCTCATGACTCGAGGGTGGGGCCGACGGCTTTTTCGAGAAAGGTGGCCGAGCCGCGCACCTCGAAGATGCGCACGCCGCTGGCCAGCAGGTGGTGCTCGAAGCGCGCGTAAAACTGCTCCGCCTCGCGCCAGCGCACGTGCAGGGTGTCGCTTTCGGGCACGATCTCGCAGCCGCGCAGCAGGTTCTGGTCGAAGAAGTAACGCGCGAGTTTTTCCGGCGATTCGCAGCGGATGGTGGTGGTGTCCGGCCAGCGCGGGCGCGTCTCGGGCGCCGCCGCCTCCCGGCTGGCGAGCGGGATGCGGCCCCAGCGCAGGAGGATGAAATCGCGGCACAGCGCTTCTAGATCGTGCAGGATGTGGCTCGAGATCAGTACGCTCGTGCCGTCGCGCGCGAGCTGGCGCAGGACGTCGCCGAACTCCTCGCGTCCCATCGGGTCGAGCCCGTTCATCGGCTCGTCGAGGATGATCAGCTCGGGCGCGTGGAGCAGGCACTGCGCGAGTTTCACGCGTTGGCGCATGCCTTTCGAGTAGGTCGTGATGCACTTTTTCCAGTGCGGCGGGGCGAGCTGCACGCGCTCCAGCGCCTGATGCGCGCGCGCCTCGGCGTCGCGCGCCGACAAGCCGGAAATCATGCCCAGCCCGGACAACCATTCGAGCGGACGCAGACCCGCCGGCACCGCCTCGCTCTCCGGGCAGTAGGCGAGGCGGGCCTGCACGGCGGGGTTGTTCCAGGGGTCTCCGCCGAAGACGGTTATCGCGCCGTAGCTCGGCCGGATCTGCCCGGTGAGCAGGCGAAACAGGGTGGTCTTGCCCGCGCCGTTGGGCCCGACGATCCCGGTGATTCCGCTGCGGATCCGGAAGCTGGCGTTGTTCAGCCCGAGGACGATGCCGTAGAAGCGGCTCAAGTTTTCCGCCTTGATGATCGTGCTCATTCGGGTCGCAGCTTTCTCAAAAACACCACCGACGACAGCGCCACGAAGCCCGCCAGGCTCGCGAGCGTGCCGGGCAGGGAGGTCGGCGCGGCCTTCGCGCCTTCGGATTTCAGTTTAGCCGCGAGGGTCGCACTCAGCAGGGGCAACTGCTCGGCCGCGTTGATCAAGGTGGTGTCGAGTCGCAGGGTGTGCGCGCGCAGGGCGTGGAGGTTATACGTGAAGCTGACGCGGCGCAGCCACTCCGGCGAACGCGATCCGCCGGCCAGGGTGCCGGCGATGATCCAGAGGGAAATCCAGAGCAGGATGGTGATGCGCGAGGAGCGCGTGAGCGCGGACGCCCCGAGCGCCACCGCTGCCAGCACGACGAGGCTGACACCGTTAAAAAGCAGCGCGCGCAGCAGCGGCGAGATCGAGTAGACGAGGAAATCGCTGTTGGGCGCGAAGAGCATGCTCAGCGCCCAGCCGAACAGCAGGGGGCCGGTCCACAGGAGGCCCAGCAAGCCCGCGACGATCCCGAGTTTACCCACCAGGTAATCGACCGAGGTCAGCGGGCGCGCGAGGTAGATGATCAGGGCGTTGCTCGCGCGGTCGCGCGTGACCAGGCGGGGCACGAGCACGGTCAGCGCGACCAGGCAGAGCCACAGTCCGAGAAAGGATTGCAGCCAAAACACGACGGTAAAGAGGCCCGTCACGCACACGTCCGGATACAGCAGCACGAGGCCGCCAAAGGCCGACGCCAGCGCCTCCGCGCGGGGGCCGAACGCGGTCGCGGCCCGCTCCAGCCAGCCGCCGGTGGCGACCGATTGGCTGAAGACCAGACCACACGCCGCCATGCCCACGCCGGCCGTCCAGGCCAGGGTGAGCAGCAAGCGAAAAAACCGCGTCGCCAAAAGCTGGCGCAGGCCGGTCGAGGTGATGACCCAGCGGCGGTAGGCGACGCCGCGCGGCTTTTCGAGGCAGCGGCTGAGATCAAGCGTGGTTTCCATCGGCGGAGGCGAGCGAGCGCAGGAACAGTTCGTGGAGGGCGTTGGGATTGGCGACGATCTCGCCCGGCGGCAGGCGGTGTTCGCGCAGCAGCTCGAGCAGCCACTCGATGGAATCCGAGCGCTCCTCGATGCGGAAACGCCCGTTGGAAAGGCGCTGGAACGCGTGCCCGCCGGCCGTGAGCGCCGCCGCCACCCGATCCGCCTCGCCCGAGGGGGCGAACTCGACGATGCGGCGGTGACGGGTTTTGAGGTTTTCCATGCTGTCGTGCTCCAGCACACGACCGCGCGCGATAATGATCACCCGATCGCAGATGCGCTCGATGTCGTTCAGCAGATGCGAGGAGATCACCACGCTCGTGCCGAGCTGGCGGTGGAGCGAGCCGATGAGGCGCAGGAAGTATTCGCGCCCGCTCGGATCGAGGCCGTTGGTGGGCTCGTCGAGGAAGAGGATCTTGGGATCATGCACGAGGGCCTGGGCGAGTTTTGCCCGCTGCTTCATGCCCGTGGAGTAGGTGTCGATCTGCCGGTAACGCTCCTGGCCCATGCCGACGAGATCGAGAATCTCGTGCGCTCGCTGCCGGGCCTGCCGAAACGAGAGGCCGGACAACTGGCCGCAGTAGGTGACGTATTCGCAACCCGCCATGCCCGGGATGTGCGAATCCTGCTCCGGGCTGTAGCCGACCTTTTCGCGGGCGCCGCGATTGCTCTCCCGGATGTCGCAGCCGAGCACCTGGGCCGAGCCGGAGGTGGGCGTCTCGAGGTTGAGCAGGCATTTGATAAACGTGCTTTTGCCCGCGCCATTCGGCCCCAGCAGGCCGATGGTGCCCGGCGGCACTTGCAGCGTGACGTCATCCAAGGCGCGGTGCCGGCCGTAGAGCTTGGTCAACTGGTGCGCCGCGATGACAAAGTCGCCCTCCTCTCGCCTCGGCGGCAAAGGAGGCGGGGATGGCGTCGGCAGCGACGACGACGCGCGCGGTCGCGGTGGCGGTGGCGGTGGCAAAAAATCGGTGGTCAAGCGATGCGTGGGGTGGCGGGAGGGGCGGAAGGAGGCGGCGGGCGGGGGGCGGTGAATACCCATCCCTTCCCGCACTACACCGACGCCGGCGAAAAAGTTACAGGCGTTTCCCGAAACGAGATTTTTTTCTTCGTGCCGCCCTC
The DNA here is from genome assembly GCA_038223295.1 of Opitutales bacterium. Taxonomy (GTDB): domain Bacteria; phylum Verrucomicrobiota; class Verrucomicrobiia; order Opitutales; family Opitutaceae; genus IMCC26134_A. Next base: position 2,894 of record JBBRHC010000130.1, on the reverse strand, counting down.
GGTGGTGCGTCCCTTCATTTCCTAGTCATTCCTCCGCCAAAAGACCATGATCCCCGCCGTCCCCGCCCCGTATATCCCACCTCCCGGTTACGACCGCATCCGGGTGGTAAGCAGTTTTGAGGAACTCGTGGGCACCCCGTTTGGCGACGGGGTGAACGCGCTGTGCTGGCCGCGCACGCTGGCGGGGGATTTTGGCGAAATCGTGGCCCGGCTCGGCGTGATCGAGGAAATCACCAGTCTGGACGACGACGATTTGCGCGCGCTCACCCTGAGCCCGGCGGGGCGTGCGGCCCGCGACTTTTTGATCGAGGATCAACGGCTGCTTCGTGATCACGGCCTGCTGCCCACCCTGGACTGCATCCCCGCTTATCCGCGTTCCGACGACTCCGGGCCGGTGCCCACCGACGTTTATTCTTTCCACGCCGACAGTGCCAACGTGATGGCCGACACCTTTCTGTGTAGCTACAACGAGGCGTGCTCGGAAGGCCTGCGCAACGAGGAGGCGCGGCGCCACGTGGACGTACCCGAGATCCGCGCGGAACTCCTCCGGAGCCACGGTGGCGCGGATGACGGCGCTTTCCTGGCCTACCTCAGCGAGAACTTTTTCGACCTGCATTACGTCGCCACGCCGCACGCGCTACCCTTCTCCTTTGGCCTGGGCAATCTCTGGCGCATCGCGACGGCGTATCCGGGCAGCCCGGTGCCGCCCTGCGTCCACCGCGCGCCCGCCACGCGTGACGGCCAGCCTCCGCGACTGCTGTTGATTAGCTGACGGTGGTCGATCCGCTCGCGTTCGGGCGCTAGGCGGGCACGACGTAATCATCGTCTAATGGCCAGGTCCTCCGCGATCTGCGCGCTGATCTCCTTCGCCGCGGCCACCGTCAGCGTGAGCAGGCGCCGCCGCTGGCGCGGACCCTCGGCAAGATTGCGGTAGCCGCCCGCCGCCGCGATCACGCGCCCCTCGGGGGCCAGCACCGGCGCCGCGACGCGGAAGTAACCCTCGTCGGGGAAATCCGGCGACGAGTAGCCCTTGCGCACCACCTCCTGGAAAAACGCCCGCAACCGCTGCTCCGTGCCCCAGAGCGGCGCGCCGTGTTCGGCAAACGGATACGCGGTAAAAAAACGCTCCCGCTCCGCCGGCGTGCCATAGGCGAGAAACAAGATCGAGCTGGCCTTCCGGTAGGGGAGATGGAGCTGCGTGCGGTGCAGGATCGCCACCCCGGGCCGGTCCGCCCTCACCGTGATGCGCGTGCAAGTCTCCACCCCGTCCTGCTCCGCCAGCGAGAAATTCGCCCCCGGCAGCTCCACCTGGGCGCGCGCCAGCACCCGCGCCGCGACGTCCAGGAGCTGGGTCGTGTCGTCCAGGTGCTTCAGCTCCGCCACCGCCGGACCGATCAAAAACCGCAGGGGGCGCTCGCGCCGCCGCAACAGTTTTCCAAATCCATCGTCCGCACGAAACGACCCACCGTGTTCGGCTTTAGCCCGGTGCGCCGCGCGATTTGCTCCACCGTGCGCCCGTCGGAGGTGCCCGCCACCGCGAACAGGATGCTCATCGCGCGTTGCAGACTCTGGTTGGGGGTGTTGCGCGGCATGAGTGAACAATGTTCATTGCAAACTTCCCCGCCCATTTCGAGCCCGTTGCGTGGCCCGTCTTTCCTGAGCGATTGTCCCCGGTGCGGTGCTTCGGGGCCGCTCTGTTTTCTTTCCCCGATCACTTCCCCCGTTCCCGCCTCGATTCGCCACGCCTCAAACATGTCCTTCCCGTCCTCGCTTGAGATTCTTATCACCGCCACCGGCCGTGCCGAGGCCGTCCCACAGGCGCGCCCTGCCGTGCCCGCCGGCCAGGTGCTGGTGCGCACGGTGCGTTCCCTGATCAGCCCCGGCACCGAGCTGTCGTTCTTCGAGGGCACGCACATCGCGCTGCCCGACCCGAAAAACACCTGGGCGAAGTATCCGTTCCGCTCAGGCTACGCCGCCATCGGCGAGGTTGTGGAACTCGGGGCGGGCGTCACCGCGCCACGCGTCGGCGCGAGGATTTTTTTCTTCGGCTATCACGCGAGCTGGAACCTGCTTTCGCCTGGTCAGGTGTGGCTCGAAATCCCTTCCGATCTCTCCGACGACGACGTGCTGCTCGCCCGCCTCGTGCAGATCGCCGCGACCGGCGTCGAGGTGCTGCGCCGCCCGCCGCGCCGCGCCCTCGTGATCGGCGCCGGACTCATCGGCCTATTCGCTGCGCAAACCTTGCAGGCTCGCGGCTGCCCCTTCGTCGTCGTGCAGGACGTGGTGCCCGGCCGCCTGGAGCTCGCGCGGCGCAACGGCGTCGCCCACACCTTGCTGGGCGAGGGAGGGGGACTCGCCGCCTCCCGGGCCTATCTCGGCGCCGAGCCGGCCGATTGCGTCATCGAGGCCACGGGCATCGGCGCCATGGCCGAGCCCGCGCTCGACGCCGTGCAGTCATCCGGCGACGTCGTGCTGCTCGGCATCCCGCGCGGCGAGGCCACCCTAAACCTCTACCGTTTGCTGGTGCGGAAAAACGCCGCGCTCATCGGCGCGCACGAAGGTTTGATCCCGGACCGTGCCGCCCCCGGCGCGTCCTCGCGCCAGGGCCTCATCGAGGAGGCGCTCGCCGGCATGCGCCGGGGCGCGATCCGCACCGAGGGCCTCATCTCGGGCCGCGTGCGCCCGTGGGATTGCCAGACCTTTTAACCCGAACGCCGAAGTAGCCGGGTGATTTCATGAGGAAATGGGGTGTGGTGGATCATGGAATGGGGGCGGCGAAGGAGCCAGTGATCGGGGGTAAATCCAACTTCGGCGGAGTCGGAGGGACCCACGACAAGACGGCATCGAGGAGAGGTTTATGTTTAGCCAAACCACCCCAAGCGGAGGAAAGTTTG
>JBBRHC010000129.1:0-9530 GCA_038223295.1 Opitutales bacterium | reverse complement strand
CTCGGCGCGGTAGGCGGCGGCGAGGAGGACGATGGGGTGGACGACGGTGGGGGTGGGCGAGAGGCTGGGGGCGAGGGGCGAAGGGGCCGAGCGGGATCTCGGCGTTCCCGGGGAGGAGGCGGCGGCGCGGAGGCCGTTTTCGAGTTGCAGGTGGCAACCGGGGTTGGCGGTGGCGACGAGGCTCGCGCCGGTGGCGAGCACGTGGCCGATTTTGCGCTCCTGGAGACGGGCGGCGGTGTCGGGCTGGGTGATGTTGTAGATGCCGGCACTGCCGCAGCACCACTGGGCCTCGGCGCATTCGCGGAGCTCGACGCCGGGGAGGGCGCGCAGGATGGCGCGGGGCTGGGCGCTGACCTTCTGGCCGTGGCAGAGGTGGCAGGACTCGTGGTAGGTGACGATGGTCGGAGCGGCCGCGAGCGGGCGGCCTACGGGGGCGGGGTGGCGGAAGTTGATTTCGACGAGGTATTCGTGGATGTCGCGCAGCTTGGCGGACCAGGCGGCGGCGCGCCCGGCGTAGGCGGGGTCGTCGTGCAGGAGATGGCCGTAGGCGCGCAGGTGGGAACCGCAGCCGCCGGCGTTGCTGAGGATGGCGTCGAACTCGGCGGGGTTGAACAAATCGAGCTGGCGGCGGGCGAGCGCGCGGGCGGTGGAGATGTCGCCGTTGTGGGCGTGGAGCGAGCCGCAACAGGGCTGCACGGGCGGGGTGTGGACCTCGCAACCGTTGGCGAGGAGCACGTCCACGGTGGCTCGGTTTACGTCGGAGAAGGCGAGGTCTTGCACGCAGCCGGTGAGGACGGCGACGCGGCGGGGGGGCTGGGTGGATGGCGCGGGCATTTTGCCCGTGGGATTGAGGTCGGGGTTCGAGCCCATGGGCAAGATGCCCATGCCACGTTCCACCGGGCGGATGAGTTGGTGGGAAAACTTCGCGAGGATGACGGGAGCCTGCGGTTCGAGGCGGCGGAGGTTTTCGGGGAGGAGATTCATCAGGCCGGCGCGGCGGGCGAGGGCTTGGAGGCCGGTGGCTTGCCACGTGTAGAGCGCGCGGCCGACGAGGCGGAGGAGGCGCGGACGGGTGAAGAGAAACCGGAGGACGGCGGCGCGGATGGCGCTGCGTTTGGGGGTGTCGAGCACGCCCTGGCGCTCGACCTCGGCGCGGGCGGTTTCGAAGAGTTCGGCGTAGTTGACGCCGGCGGGACAGGCGGTGGTGCAGGCGAGGCAGCCGAGGCAGTAATACATCTCGTCGCCGAAGGCTTTTGTCACTTCGAGGTCGCCGTCAGCGATGGCGCGCATGAGGGCGATGCGGCCGCGCGGGCTGTGCTTTTCCAGCTTGGTCTCGTCGTAGGTCGGGCAAGTGGGCAGGCACATGCCGCAGTGCATGCATTGCTGGAGCACCGAGTAATCGAGGCCGACGAGGAGGTTGGGGGAAACCGGGAGGGGAGTTTTAACCACGGAGGTCACGGAGGGCACGGAGAGTCGGAGGAGGCGGAGACGGATGGCGCAGAGGGGCGCAGATGACGGAAGGGGGCCGGTGTAGATGGGGGACCGTTTTAGTCGAAGATTTTTCCGGGGTTGAGAAGGGCGTCGGGATCGAGGGATTTTTTAACGAGGCGGAGGAGGTCGTAGGAATTGTCGCCGAGCTGGCGTTTGAGGAAGGGTTTTTTGGCGAGGCCGACGCCGTGTTCGCCGGTGATGGTGCCGCCGCGCTCCAGCGTGGCGGAGACAATGTCGGCCAGGGCGAGTTCGACGCGGTGCATCTCGGCGGGGTCGCGCTCGTCGGTGAGAATGGTGGGGTGCAGGTTGCCGTCGCCGAAGTGGCCGAAGGTGGCGATGGCGAGGTCGTGTTTTAACGCGATGGCCTCGACGGCGCGGATCATGCCGGCGAGCTCGCTGCGGGGGACGGTGACGTCTTCGAGAATCGTGGTGGGGCGGAGGCGGGCGAGGGCGCTGAAGGCGCTGCGACGGGCGGTGGCGAGCTGGGTGGCCTCGGCGGCGGTGGCGGCGCGACGCACGGAGGACGCGCCGCGGGAGCGGCAGAGTTCCTCGATCCGGGCGGCCTCGTCGGCCACGGCGGCGGGGTGGCCATCGGCCTCGATGAGGAGGATGGCGGCGGCGTCGCGGGGCAGGCCGACGCGGGCGAAATCCTCGACGCAGCGGAGGGTCTTTTGGTCGAGGAACTCGAGGGTGCAGGGGATGATCTTGGCGGCGATGATGGCGGAGACGGTCTCTGCGGCGGCGTCCATCGCGGTGAAAGTGGCGAGGATGGTCTGGCGGGCGAGGGGCCGGGGCAGGAGTTTGAGCAGAACCTGGGTGACGACGCCGAGCGTGCCTTCGCTGCCGATGAAGAGGTCGCGGAGGTTGTAGCCGGCGACGTCTTTGACGCATTTGGAGCCGAGCCAGCAGACGGAGCCGTCGGCAAGAACGACCTCCAGGCCCATGACGTAGTCGCGGGTGACGCCGTATTTGAGGCCGCGCAGGCCGCCGGAGTTTTCGGCGACGTTGCCGCCGATGGTGCTGATCTTCATCGAGCCCGGGTCGGGCGGGTAAAAGAGGCCGACGGCGTCGGCGGCCTCGTAGATCTTTTGGGTGATGACCCCGGCCTCGGCGCGGAGGGTGAGGTTGGCGGTATCCACCTCCAGGATACGGTCCATTTTCACCAGGCAGAGCACGAGCGCGCCGGCCAGTGGCACGCTGCCGCCGGAGAGGCCGGTGCCGCTGCCGCGGGTGACGACAGGGGCGCGGTGGGCGCGGGCGAGTTTTAGCGCGAAGGAGACGTCGGCGGCGTCGCGCGGAAAGGCGACGCAGGCAGGCAGTTGTTTGAGCGCGGCGGTGCCGTCGAAGCCGTAGGGGATAAGGTCTTCGCGGGCGGTCAGCACGCGGTGCGCGCCGAGGCGATCGGCGAGGGCGGCGGCGAGGGGCTGCGCGGGAGCGGACATGGGCGGAGGGACGGAGGGGCGGAGGACGGAGAGGACGGAAGACGGACGGCGGGGTGCGGCGACCCCGCCCTACAACGGGGTTAGAAGTAGCCGCCTTTTTCGGTGATTTGGTGGACATCCTGGCCTTCGGCGACCCAGCCGAAGATTTTTTTCTCGTTGGCGCGGATCTCCTCGGCGCGGACGAGGACCTCGTAGGCGAGGTCGCGGGGGACGACGACGACGCCGTCGATGTCGCCGACGATGACGTCGCCGGGCTTGATGACGACGCCGCGGATGAGGATGGGCGTCTGGTAATGGGTGATGAGGCAGCGGCCGAGACTGCCGTTGGGAATGCGGTGTTTATAGAAGACGGGGAAATCTTTTTCGAGGATTTGGTGGGTGTCGCGGATGCCGCCGTCGATGAGGGCGGCGCGGATGCCTTTGCCGACGGCGGTGGCGGTCATGACGCCGCCCCAGAGGGTGGCTTTTTCGTCGTTGGTGGTGTCCCAGACGACGAAGGCGTCCGTTTGCATCTCGTCGAGCATCTGGGTGCGGAAGGTCATCTCGCCGGTGATCTTGACGTTGGGGGCGCTCTTCACGGTGAAGGCGATGCCGGCGACGGTGCGCTCGGGGCGCAGCGGGATGAGTTGGCCGATGCCCTGGTCGAGCAGGGCGTGCTCGCGGAGCACGTCGCTGATGGCGCCGGCGTAGAGTTGCTCGAAGCGGGCGAGCAGTTCTTTGACCGGGATGGGGAACTCGGCGGTGGAGATCGTCTCGCGGGTGGCGATGAGCTTTTCGAGCTTCATCATTTTGGCCTCTTTTTGAAGCAGGCCTTCGTTTTTGGGTTCGATGTTCATGGGCGTGAAATGCAGGGGGATGTGACGGGAAAGGGAGGTGGTTTAGCGGTAGGCGATGCGGGCGGTGTCGAGGATGCCCTTCATGTAGCCGAGGGCGAAAAGGCGGCCGAGCTGGGCGTAGCCGTGGGGCAGGTCTTCCTCGCCGGCGAGCGAGGGCACGTGGTCGACTCGGACGGGGCCGCGGAAACCGAGCTCGTGATAGAGCTTCAACATGGCGGGCATGTCGGTGGGGCCGGCGTCGTGGAAGGTCTCGGAAAAATCCTCGCGGGTGCCGGCGATGTCGCGGAAGTGGACAAACACGATGCGGTCGGCGAAGCGGCGCGCGGTGGCGGCGATGTCCTCGCCCATGGCGAGAAAGTTGGCCTGGCAGTAGGTGATGCCGTGGCTGGGCGAATCGCTCAGAGCCAAGGCGCGGACAAAGGCGTCAGCGGAGGTGAGGATGCGGCCCACGCCTCGCAGCGGGGAGAGGGGCGGGTCGTCGGGGTGGAGGCCCATTTTGACACCGGCGGCCTCGGCGACGGGGAGGACGCGGGTGATAAAGTACTCGTAGTTTTCCCAGAGTTTTTCCTCGGTCACGCGCAGCTCGGGCGCGACGGGAGTGGGATCGAGGGCGGAAAGCTGGAAACGGTTGGTGATGGCGCCGCCGCGGGTGAGGACGTGGGTATCGGTGCGGCACCAGCCTAAGGTGGCCATGAAATTATAGCAAAGGAGGCGGATGCCGAGGGCGCCCATGTGGCGCAGCATGTGTTGGTAAAGGGCGATGTCGTCGTCGCGGCCGGGGAGGCCGAGCTTGATGCGCTGCATGTCAAACCCGTCGCCCTCGAGACCGTAAACCGTGAGGCCGGCGGCGGCGAAATTGGCCTGCACGGTGCGCAGCGACTCGAGGTCGTGGGGCGGGGTGAGGCCGGTGTCGCGCGGGTGGCAGCGCACGATGGCGTGGGTGACGCCGAGCTGGAGGGCGTAGTCCCAGGAGCGGTCGCGGCGCGGGGGGAGGAAATCGGCGAGGATCATGCGGAAGCGGGGGCGGGCGAGACGCCTTGGATGGCGCGGCCGCAGGCGGCGACGGCGGCGAGGAGGTGGCGGGCGAGGTTGGCGAGGCGGCGACCCTCGAAATCGTGGGCGAAGCCGACGAGGGTGAACGCGCCGACGACGGCTCCGGCGCGGTCGCGCACCGGAGCGGACAGGGCGTGGACCACGGGCTGGTAGCCGCCGTAGTCGCCGCAGTAGCCGAGGCGCCGGCAGTCGGCGATGCGCGTCTCGATCTGCGCGGGCGTCTGGTTTTGCCAGCATTCGGCGGGGGCCTGGTCCAGCAAAAGACGCCGGGCCGCCGGTTCGAGGTCGGAGAGCAGGACCGCGCCGGACGAGCCCAGGGCGAGGTGGAAGGCGGAGCCGACGCGCACGGAAACGGATGTTTCGAGCGGGGATTCGGCGCGGAGGAGGGCCACGGCGCGATCACCCTGGCGGACGGAGAGCTTGGCGGTGAGGCCGGTGAGAATGGAAAGCTCGTCGAGGAGGGGGCGCGAGGTCTCGACCAGAAGTTCATGGCGAACCAGTGGTTGCAGGAGCGGAATTAGACCAAGGGAGAGTTCGTGGCGGCCGCCGGAGCTCGCTCGCACCCAGTCCTCGGCGATCAGGGTCTGGAGGATGCGGTAGGCGGTGGACTGCGGTGTTCCGGTGCGCAGCGCGAGCGCCTTGGTGGTGGTCTCGCCACCGACCGTGACCTCGCGAAGCAGAGCTACGGCTTTGTGGAGGACGGGGATCGTGTGGGCGCTCATGGCGGGCGAAGCGGCGGCGGGAAAGACGAAACGGGGGCGAGACGTGCGCGGGGAACAGGCGGGAGCAAGCGGGATGGATTCAGGTGTGAAGCGAGGATGGGATCAACTTCATATGGGAACATTGATTTTCATTAGAGAAATCAAACGTGGGTCGCGGGAAAGCGGCAGCGGCGGCGGGAATGCCGCCGCCGCACTCTCCGCTTGGCGGGCTTAGACGCCGGTGGAGGCGAGGAAACCGCCGTCCACGTTGATGGTCTGGCCGGTGACGAAGGCGGCGTCCTCGTCGTTGAGCAGCCAGCGCACGGCGCCGCAGAGTTCGGGGGCCTCGCCGAAGCGTTTCAGCGGGGTGTGGTGCATGACGTTCTGGCCGCGAGCGGTGAGGCCGCCCTCGGGGGTGCAGAGGATTTTGCGGCTGCGCTCGTTGACGAAGAAGCCGGGGGCGACGGCGTTTACGCGCACGCCGGCGGGGGCGAGGTAGACGGCGAGCCACTGGGTGAAGTTGACCACCCCGGCCTTGGCCAGGGCGTAGGCGGCCACGCGGGTGAGCGGGCGGTGGCTGTTCATCGAGGCGAAGTTGAGGATGGAGCCGCGGCCGAGGGTGGCGAGTTCGCGGCCGAAGACGCGGCTGGGGATGACGGTGCCGAGGGTGTTGATTTTCACCACGTCCTCGAATTTGTGGAGGTCGAGGTTAAAAAAGCCGCGGAGGTCGGCGGGTTTGTCGGGCGAGAGCTCGGCGGGGGTGAATTCGGTGCAGGTGGTGACGGCGTCGGGTTGGTTGCCGCCGGCGCCGTTAAGGAGGAACCAGATCGGGCCGAGTTGCTCGGCGACGATGGCGCGGGCGCGCTCGACGGCGGCCTCGTCGGTGACATCGCAGGCGACGGGCAGGGCGACGCCGCCGGCGGCGTTTATGTCGGCGGCGACGCCTTCGAGGGATTTGAGGGTGCGGCCGAGGAGGGCGACGGGCGCGCCGCGCGAGGCGAGATCTTTGGCGATGGCGGAGCAAAGGGTGCCGCCGGCACCGGTGATGACGGCTACCTTGCCGGAGAAAAAGGAGGGGGTGGACATGGAAAGAGAGGTGAAGAGCGGGGGAAGAAACGGATCAGGCGAGGCGGAGGTAGCGGGCGGCGTTGTCGTGGCAGAGGGCGCGGACGAGCGGGGCGAGGGTGGCGAAATCGTCGGGGAGGTGGCCGGCGGCGGCCTGCTCGCCCAGCCAGGCGCAGAGGACGCGGCGGAAATACTCGTGGCGCACCATGGAGAGCAGGCTGCGCGAATCGGTGGTCATGCCGATGAAGGTGGCAAGCAGGCCGTAACGGGAGAGGGCGTCGAGGTGCTGGCGGATGCCGAGGTCGTGGTCGTTGAACCACCAGGCGGGGCCGAGCTGCACGAGGCCGGGGACGCCATCGGCGACGTAGGAACCGGTGAGGGTGGCGAGGGCGGCGTAGTCGGTGGGGTTGAGCGGGTAGAGAAGGGTGCGCGGCAGACCGGCGTCGGAGGATTCGAGGGCGTCGAGCAAGGCGCAGAGGGCCGGGATGTCGGTCGGGTTGCCGAGGCCGGCGTAGCCGCCGGCGGGGCCGACGAGGCGGCGCAGGCGCGAGCTGGTGAAGCGCTGGGCGCCGAGGTGGAGCTGGAGGATCCAGCGGCGGCGGGCGTACTCGCCGCCGAGGTGGCGGAGCAGGCCGGAATGCAGACGGAGCAGGTCGGCGGGGCCGAGCAGGTCGGCGGCGAGGCGGCGGGCGAAGAGGGCGGCGGTGTCGGCCTCGGAAGCGGGCGTGAAACGGAAATCGTCGAGGGCGTGGTCGGAGAGGCGACAGCCGAGGGCGTCGAAGGCATCCAGGCGGGCGGAGACGGCGGCGCGGAAGGAGGCGTAGTCGTTAATGGATACACCGGTGGCGGCGCCGAGCCGGGCGAGCCAGGCGAGGTAGCCGGGCGACTCGACGGCGGTGATATCGTCGGCGCGGAGCGAGGGGAGGATGCGGACCTCGTAGCCGGAGCGGGCGAGGGCGGCGTGGGCGGAGAGATCGTCGAGGAGGAGGTCGGAGGTGCAGGCGACGGCGACACCGCCGCGAGCGAGGATGCGGCGGGCGGAGTGGGAGGGCGACGCGAGGAGCGCGTTGACCTCGGTCCAGACGCGGTCGGCGGTGGCGGGGGAGAGCGGGAGGTCGGCGGGGAGATCGAAGTAACGCTGAAGTTCGAGGCGGGTCCAGGCGTGCAGGGGGTTGCCGAGGGCGAGCGGGAGGGTGGCGGCCCAGTGGTCGAATTTGAGGCGGTCGGGGGCGGGGCCGGTGATCTCGGCCTCGGGCACGCCGGCGATGCGCAGGGCGCGGTGTTTGTAGGGATCGGTGGCGACCCAGAGCCGGGTGAAATTCGCGAAGGAGCGGTCTTCGGCGAGGGCGACGGGATCGAGGTGGTTGTGGAAATCGATCACCGGCAGATCGCGCGCGACCTCGTGGAAGAGGCGGCGCGCGAGGGGCGTGGTGAGCAGGGCGTCGTCCGAGTCGGCGGTGGGCATGGCGGCGGCGCTGACTAGCGGACGGGGAGCCCGGTGAAGGGGAGCTTGTCGGTGTAGACCTTGAGGTTTCGGAAAACCATCGCGGAGTGAACCATGCAGCGCAGACCGATGTGGCCGAAATTCAGGATGCAGCCGGAGTTGGTGGTCGAGCTGTCGTTGATCTCGAGGAGGATCTTGCCGTCGATGGCGCCGCGGATCTTGCCGCCGTGCTGCACGAGCTGGGCCTTGTGCCAGACGTCGGGGGCGAAGGGCTCGGGGGAGCTGCCGAAACCGATGCGGTATTGGAAGGGGTTTTTGCGGCTGAAGGCGGTGCCGACGTCGTTGCGCACATCGTTCATCTCGCGGTAGTATTCCCAGTGGTAGTTGCGCACGTTTTCGGCGTGGACGGTCTGCATGGTGCCATTGGTTTTTGTGGGGTAATCGGCCATGAAGTCCTCGCGGGTCATGCCGGAGGCGTGGATCATGAGGAGGCTGAGGCCGTTGGGCTTGATGGCCTTCCACTCCCACTCGACGTAGATGTCACCCTCGAAGGTGCGGTTGCTCCAGATGTAAACCTGGCTGTTCCAAGCCTCCAGGCTGCCGTAGCGCAGGGCGGGGGTCTCGATGAGCAAACCCTCGGGGTGGCCGGTGGGCTGGACGGAGGCGGTGTGGCCCTGGACGTAGAATTCCTTGATCTGCTCGACGGGGTTTTGGAAATCGACGTCGAACTGTTTGCTCCAGCCGGCGGCGAGGGGATCGAAGGTGAAATCCTCAAGGTCGGCGCCCTCGAATTGGTGGCGGAGTTGCTTCTCGATGGCGGGGTCGTGGTCGGGCGCGGTATCGCGGTATTTTTGGTAGAGATCGGCGCCGGTGAGCACGGTGTCGTGGAACTGGATCTCGCCGTGGCAGAGGGCGGGGCAGCCGGCGTAGAGCACGTCGCCGCAGCGCTCGCGCACGAAGTCCTGGTTGAAGGTGTCGCTTTTGCCGAGGAGCACGCCGTTGCAGTAGAGGCAGGCGCTCTTGGCGGCGTCGTCCCAACTGACGGCGAGTTGATACCAGCGGTGTTGCTGGATGACGTTGAAAGGGACGGCCTGGACCCAGGCTTTTTGGGGCGGGGTGAAACCCTCGAGGGTAGGGTAGACGGTGCCTTTGAAAAACTTGGCGCGGAGCTCGTTGAAACGGTTCCATTTGAAATGGAAGGCGGCGGGCGGGACGACGCGGGGGACCTCGTGATCGCTTAGGAAGCAGTAGTTGGCGAAGTGCTCGTTATCGATCTTCATGTTGTCGGCGAGGAAGCTCGCCGCGAGGTCTTCGAGCGCGAAAAACCAGAGCACGAAGGTGCCCTTCGGCTGATTGATGGTGTGGCCGCCCTCGAGCTTGATGACGGTGTGGATGCTGGTCGGGTTGATGCCTTTCAGGCCCTTGAGTTCGAGCACGCGGGCGGGGCCGTGGATGGATTCGCCGGGGGCAAAGGCGGCGGCGTCGACGAGGTGGCGGT
>JBBRHC010000128.1:0-9550 GCA_038223295.1 Opitutales bacterium | reverse complement strand
GGACTGGGTCGGGCGGCCGGGGAAAGCGATCGGCTGCCGCAAGCCCGCGGGGTCAGAACCGGTTTTTGAGCGCGGCGACTTCGAGCACGTAGCCCTCTATCAGGTTGTGGGAGAGGTAGCGCCAGGTGGCGCGACCGTACCCGGCTTGTCCCCAGGTTTCGCCGTAGGAATTTTTGAAAACGAACACAGTATCCTCGGGACGTCCGGAGGGGTTTTCGTAGCCGACGAAGGTGACGGCATGGCCGCCGCCGGCGCGCACCGGCTGGTCATCAAGCACACCGTCGATGATTTGGGTGTGAGGCGGCCAAAACAGGCCGGCCGGCACGGGCAGGCCGGCGTTGAGCGTGTGGACGAGATCGTTGAGTTTCGCCTCGTTGGTCTGGCCGGGCAGGCGGGCGACGACCAGCGCCCGGCGCAGGGAGGAGCGTTCGATTAATTCGCGGTCGAGCCGCCCGGTGCGCTGGCCGACCGCGACGGGGGGCATCTCCTGTTCCAGGGCGATGCCGAAGGTGCCAATGGCGCGGAGCACATCGGGCAGGGTGTAGCCGATTTCGGTGGCGGGCGCGCCGTCTGCGGCATCGGCCGTGGTGCGCACGGTGCTGTCCTGCCCGTTCATCCAGCGCACCATTTCGATGATGTAGTTCTCGGAAAAATCCGCCGCCTGGCCGTGGAGTTGAAAATACTGGTACTCCATCGCGCTGAGGATGGCGTAGGCCGCGCAACTGGGTCGCGGGCCCTGCCGCTTGATCGTCAGATTCAGGCGGCGAAAATCGTCCTGCATCGACTGGCGCGGCTGGAAAATCGCCGGGGTGCCGAAGTTTTTTTCGAGTCGGCGCATGCGCTCCATCGCCGACCTGATGCGTTCGGGCACCACGGGCGCGGCGGGCTTTCGCGCCACGGCGACGGGCGCGGGCGGCGGGGACTCGTCCGGCGGGGCGGTGAGCGGGTCGTAGCCCAGCCGCGTCTGGAGCTCCGGCGACAATTCGCGCAAACGCGCGGAGCCCAGGCCGCCGCGGTGGTGGAAAAAAACGCTGCGCCCGTCGCGCGACACGATGCGCACGCCCTCGAAAACCTGCGCGCCCACGGTGAGCGAATCGATCCGGAGATCCACCTCCTGGCGCGGGGTGGCGGCGAGCCCGCGCACCGGGTTGAAGATCGTGAGCAAGCCGGAGGCCAAGAGGACAGAGACCAGATTTTTCCGACAAAGGTGGTGGGTTCCTCGCATGGCTCGATCTTGGTTGAATCGCATCGGCGCGGAAGGCCAAGGCGAAAGCGGCGCGCGGAGAGAAAAGCAGGCCGGTATAGGCGCTGGTTACGAATGAACGGTTGACATATAAACAAAAAGCGGTCGATCTAACGCCATGTCCTCCGTCCATGCTCAGCGGCTCGTACACGACATCGTGGCCACGGCCAATCTTTTCCTGCGCGAGAGCGCCCGGCTATTTCGACCGCACGGCCTTACGGCGCCGCAGTATAATGTGCTCAACCTGCTCGCCGGCCGCGCCGACGGGGCGGGTTACAGCCAACGGGAGCTGGCGGACACGCTGGTGGTGGATCGCAGCAATGTCACCGGGCTCCTGGATCGCATGGAGACGGCGGGCTGGGTGCGCCGGGCGGACGATCCGTCGGATCGCCGGGTGTATCGGGTGGAGCTGACGCCGGCCGGCAAAAAACTCTGGCAAAAAGTCGCGCCCGGCTACGCCGACGTCGTGGCGCAGGTCACCGCCCGGCTGGGCGAGAAACAGATGACCGAGGCGCTGGCGGTGCTGGAGGCGCTGCGCGAGGGCGCGACGAGCTGGGTGGCGCCGAAGCGCTGAACGGCAGACACGCCCAAAACGTTTTCACTCCCATGGTCACTGCCTACGAATTGGAACGGCTCCGGAAACGAATCGAGCGGATCGAGCGCGACCTGGTCGAGGCGCGCTTCGAGTTGAGCGCGTTGGAGGACCGCGCGGGCGCGGTGGCGGAGCCGGCCCAGGTGAACGAGGTGGCGCGCGAGGCGGCGGCGTTGGAGGTCGTGGAGGGGTTGGTGGAGACCGAGCGGGTGGTGACGCCGGCCGAGGCTTTTGAAAAGATGCCGGAGGCGGCGGCCCCGTCCGCGTCGCCCCCGCCCTTGCCGCTGCCCCCACCCTTGCCGCCGGCGCATGCGGCGGTGGCGGCGAGTCCGTCGCGGGTGGCGCGGGTGGAGCGGCCGCCGGTGGCGGACGCGGCGTCGCCGCTGCGCGGGTGGTTGGAGCGTTTGCAACTCTGGCCGCCGGCGGCGGGCGAGGGCAACGCGGAGGCGCGTCTCGGGGCCTGGTGGGCGACGCGGGTCGGGGCGCTGCTGGCGGTGACCGGCGTGGTGTTTTTTGGCGTGTACATTTCGCTGCATACACCGCCGTGGGTGAAGTTTTGCGAGCTGCTGGCGGTGGCGGTCGGGGTGTCCGCGCTCGGGGCGTGGCTGGAGCGGCGACTGCCGGCGTTCGGCGCGGTGGTGTTCGCGGGCGGGCTGGCGCTGATTTTTTTCACCGCCTACGCGGGCCATGTGGCGGCGGCGGTGCGGGTGTTTGATTCGATGTGGGCCTCGGTGTTCTGGCAGGGCGTGGCGGTGGCGCTCATCGTGGGCGTGGCGCTGCGACGGCGCTCGCCCTTGATCGCGACGATGGCGATCGGGCTGGGGCACGTGACGGCGGTGTTTTCGGGGCGCGGCGGCTTCGATGGGTTCGCGCTCGGGGCGGCGGCGTTGCTCGGGCTGGTGGCGGTGGCGCTGCGTCGGGCGCGCGGCTGGGAGGCACCCTCGGTGGTGGCGATGCCGGCGGGCTACGCGGTGTTCGCGCTGACCCTGGCGGCGGCGGAGCGCGGCGACGGGGCGGGTCTGCCCTTCCCGTCGTGGGTGTTTCTGGCGGGTATGGCGGCCTTGTATTTCCTGCGCGACTGGCGACGCGAGCCGGTGGAGGCGGGGGCCGTGACGGCGGGGGAGAAGTGGTTCCAAAACGCGAACGCGAGTTTCGCGGTGCTGGCGGCGTGGGCGACGGCGCTGGGTTGGTATCGGGCGCAGTTGGGGGAATTTTACCTCGTGCTGGCGACCGTGCTCGCGGTCGCGGCGTGGACGCGGGCCCGGCAGGTGCGGGGCGGGGACGCGGTGGCGGCGGTGTTGATGGCCAAGGCGGCCGGCGCGCTCACGCTCGGAGTGATCGAGCTGGCGGACGCGCGCACGGTGGCGGTGGCGCTGCTGGTGCAGGCGGCGGTGCTGACCTGGACGGCGCGGCGGCTGGCTTCGCGCGTGCTGGCGGTGGGCGCGGGGCTGGCGGCGGCGCTGGCGACGAGATTTTTCTTCGAGCATGCGCCGGCCAGCGCACCGGTGTGGTCGGCGGGGGCGGCGCAGGCGGTGCTTTTTGTCCTCGGGCTGTGCGCCTGGGCGACGGAGGCGGGGCGAGCGTTGGTTCATGACGCGGGGCGGCGGCGCACGCTGGAAATCCTGGCGGCGGGCGCGGCGGGCGCGGGGGCGCTGCTGATCGCGCAGCGCTGGACGCCGTCGGAGTGGGCGCCGGCGTACGCGATGGCGTTGGGTTTGTTGTTCGTCGCGGTGGCGGTGGCGCGGCGCGGGCGGGCGGCGGCGTGGGTGGCGGCCGGGCTGGCGCTGGCGGCCAACGCGTGGCTGTGGATCGCGACCGCGCGGACGGACCCCACCGGCTCGCTGGGCTGGAATCTGCTCGCGGTGCTCGCGCCCACGGTGGCGGCGGGCGCGTGGCTGGGGCGGCGCGAGGGCGCGGGCTGGCGCGCGGGCGGCACGCTGGCGTGGGCGCTCGCGGTGATCGGCGCGGTGCTGGGCGCGTACGCCCTGCTCCCGGATCACGTGGCGCTGGTGACGGTGCTGGTCGCGGCGACCGCGCTTGGCTGGGCGGCGCCGGTCGCGCCGACGCGACATCTGCCGTGGCTGGCGACGCTGGGGGGATTCTTGGGGGCGTGGTCGGCGCTGAATCATCTCGGCGGCGGCGCGGTGCTCGGGTGGACGGCGGCGGCGGCGCTGGCGGCGTGGGCGCTGCCGGTGGGCCTGCGGGCGTGGGCGCGGGCGGATGCGGCGCGGCGGGCGGAGAGGATGCCGGAGACGATGGAACGGGTGCAGGTGCTGGTGGCGACCTTCCTGGCGATGCGCGCGATGCTGGTGTGGTTGGAGGGCGCGGAGCTCGTCGGCGGTCTGGCGCTGCTGGCGTGCGCGGTAGGCGGACTGGCGCTGCGGCCCGGCGTGCGGCCGGCGTTGGCGGCGTCGTGGGTGATGTGGTTTGCGGCGTGGGGTGCGCTGTGGTTTTACCCGGGCGAGGCGGGAGCGGGCCGGGGCGTGTTGGCGGCGCTGCTGGCGTGGGCGCCGGTGTGGTTGTGGACGCGAGCGCCGGCGCGGTGGACGGTCGAGTTTACCGGCTGGCGGCGGCATGCGGTGGCGGTGCAATGCGCGGGCGCGACGGTGCTCGGGCTGTCGGCGGCGAAACAGTTGTTCGCGGGGGCGGACGAGATATTTGCGCTGGCGGGCCTGGCGGTGGTGGCGGCCCTGAGCCATCGGCCCGGGCGGGCGGGGGCGGCGCGGGGCGGGGCGGTGCTCGTGGCGGTCGCGCTGGGCTGGAGTGCGCTGGGCCTCATCGTGGGGGGAGACGCGCGGGGCTGGGGTGCGGGGCTGGGCGCGGTGGCGGTGGCGGCCGGGGTGCTGGCGGGGCTGCCGCTGTGGCTGGACCGGGCGAAGCGGCGGGGCGGGCGCTTCGCGGGCGGCGGGGCGGCGTTGGCGCTGATGTTTCTCGGGTGCGCGGCGCAACGGGGCGGGCTGGCGAACTTCGCGACGCTGGGCTGGGGTGTGACGGCGATCACGTTGTTCATGGTCGGGCTGTTTTGGCGGATCGCGCCGTATCGCGTGCTGGGCCTGGCGGGGCTGGCGCTGTGCGTGCCGAGGGTTTTTTTGGTGGATCTTGATTCCACGCTTCACCGCATCGCGGCGTTCATCGTGACTGGCGTGGTGATGTTGTGGGTCGGCTTTTCCTACCACCGCTTTCGCCACCTCGTCACGGAAAACCCCGCCACCCCCGACAAACCCTCCTCCCCTTACTCATGAGCGCCCAATACGTTCCCTGGATAATCGCCGCGCCGGTGCGTTTGCTGGCGCGGTGTCTGTATCGAATAAAAACCTACGGAGCGGAACGGCTGCCGGCGGGAGGCGCGCTGTTGTTGTCGAACCACCTGTCCTACGCCGACGTGATCGTGCTACAGATGGCGTGTCCGCGGCCGATCCGCTTCGTGGGGCACGAGAACCTGGTGCGCGAGTCGGTGGTGTTCCGGTTTTTTTTCTGGCTGACGGGCACGATCCCGGTGTCGCCGCAGAACGCGCTGGCGACGACGCGCCGGGTGGTCCAGGCGCTGGGGCGCGGGGAATACGTGCTGCTGTTTCCCGAGGGCGGGATCTCGCGCACCGGACAGTTGATGAAGCTGGAGCGGGGGCTGGAGTTGATGGCGCGGAGGGCGGGCGTGCCGGTGGTGCCGGTGGTGCATGACGGGCTGTGGGGCTCGATGTTTTCATTCTCCGGGCACCGCTATGTTTTGAAATGGCCGCGCGTGATGCGCACCCACGTGGGCGTGGCCTGGGGCGATCCGATCGCGCCGGCGGAGGCGACGGCGGGGCGCGCGAGGCAGGCGATGCTCGATCTGGGGCAGGAGGCTTTCGCGGCGCGGCCGCACCTGCGACGACACCTCGGCCGCGAGGTGGTGCGGGCGCTGTGCCGGCGGCCGGGGCACGTGGAGCTGGTGGACCGCACGGCGGGGCGGCGCGAGCTGACGGCCGCGCAACTGGTGGCGGCGGCGGCGGCGCTGGGCCTGCACCTGCGGACGACGGTGGCGGAGGCGCGGGTAGGCATCGTGCTGCCGCCGGGTGCGGGCGCGACGATCGCGAATCTGGCGGCCTTCATCGCGGGCAAGACGCCGGTGAACCTCAACTTCACCGCCGGTCGCTCCGCGCTCGAGGCGAGCCTGCGCACGGCGGGCGTGAGCACGGTGCTGAGCGCGGATGCGCTGCGCGCGAAACTGCCGGAGTTTCCCTGGCCGGAGGACACGCGGGACTTCGTCGCGACGATGCGGGCGGCGGGCGGCAAGCGGGCGATGTTGCCCTGGCTGCTCGCGGCGTGGGTGCTGCCCAACCAGTGGACGGCGACGCTGCTCGGCCTGCCGAAGACGGGGGACGGCGCGGAGGCGGGCCTGCTCTTCACCAGCGGCAGCGCGGGCGAGCCGAAGGGGGTGGTGCTGAGCCACCGCAACGTGCTGGGCAACTGCTGGCAGCTGGCGTCGCTCTCCATCCTTCCCCAGACGGCGGTGATGCTGGGGTGCATGCCGATTTTCCACAGCTTCGGCTTCACCGCGACGGTGTGGTATGCGCTGCTGCGCGGGTGCCGGGTGGTGACGGTGCCGAGCCCGATCGACACGCGGCGCATCATCGACGCGATGCGCGAGGAGGGCTGCACGGTGTGGGTGTCGGCCCCGACCTTTGCTCGGTCGGTGTTGAAGAAAGCCGATCCGCGCGACCTGCGCACGCTGGAGGTGCTGGTGACGGGCGCGGAGCGTTTGCCCGACGATCTTGCGGAGCTGGCGCGCGAGAAATTCCACCTGGAGATCCTGCAGGGCTACGGGTTGACCGAGACCTCGCCGGTGACGGCGCTGAACCAGCCGCACCCGCCGGTGGTGACGGGCACGGGCGCGCCGCAGCCGGGGCTGCGCGCGGGCACGGTGGGGCGGCTGCTGCCCGGCATGACGGCGCGCGTGCTCGACCCGGAGACGAAGGCGGAGCGCGCGGCCACGGAGACGGGGCTGGTCGTGCTGCGCGGCGCGAATGTTTTTTCCGGCTACCTCGGGCAGGCGGAGAGGACGGCGGCGGCCTTTCACGAGGGCTGGTTCGTGACCGGCGACCTGGGACGCTTCGACGAGGACGGGTTCCTGCGCATCGAGGGGCGCCTGTCGCGTTTCTCCAAGATCGGCGGCGAGATGGTGCCGCACGGCACGGTGGAGCAGAAGATCCTGGAGGCCTTCGGGCTGGCGGACGCGGAGGGATACGTGGTGTTCGTGGCGGGCGTGCCGGACGCGACGAAGGGCGAGCAACTGGTGCTGCTGACCACGCGGGAGGAGATGACGGCGGAGGCGCTGCGGGAAAAGCTGGGCGCGGCGGGTGTCGTGAATCTTTGGATACCGAAGGTGGTGAAGCGGGTGGACGCGATCCCGGTGCTGGGGACGGGTAAAATCGACCTCAAGGCGGCAAAGGCGCTGGTGGACGGCTGAGCGCGGAGCGGATGCCCGGCGGGCGGGCATGGCGGCGGATCGGCGGGCATGGCGGCGGGAGGCAAAACGACAAAAATTTTATGCGTATCGACGGTCACGTTCATGTTATAGGCACGGGCAAAAACGGGTCGGGGTGCTGGTATCGGCCGCGCGGGCTGACGCGGATCGGCGAGCCGGTTTTGCTTCGCTCGATGGGGCTGGGGCGGGCGGCGCTGCGGGAGGATTTCGAGGCGATCTACGAGGCGGCGCTACTGGACCAGGTGCGGGCCTCGGGCATGGATGCGGCGGTGATCCTGGCGCAGGAGGAGCCGC
Source organism: Opitutales bacterium (assembly GCA_038223295.1). Lineage (GTDB taxonomy): Bacteria > Verrucomicrobiota > Verrucomicrobiia > Opitutales > Opitutaceae > IMCC26134_A. The sequence goes on along the minus strand of JBBRHC010000128.1, from coordinate 1,957 downwards.
ACCGGGACGACGGGTCGGTGATCGCGGACACGGGGTCGTTTTACGTGCCAAACGACTATGTGCTGGGGCTGGCGCGGCGGCATCGGGAGTTTTTGCCGGCGGTGTCGATCCACCCGGCGCGGCGGGATGCGTTGCACGAGTTGGAGCGCTGCATCGCGGGCGGGGCTGTGATTTTAAAGTGTCTGCCGAACTGTCAGAACATGGATTGGAACGACCGGCGGTACCGGCCTTTTCTGGAGCGGCTGGCGGAGGCGGGGCTCATCTTGCTGGCGCACACGGGGAGCGAGCACACGATGCCGGTGTTGCGGCCGGATCTGGCGAGTCCGCGTTTGCTGACCCAGGCGCTGGAGGTGGGGGTGACGTGCATCGCGGCGCATTGCGGCACGGGGCTGATGGCGCTCGATCCGGACTACTTCGAGGAGTTCGTGGGGATGACGAAGCGGTTCCCCCACCTTTATGGCGACAACAGCGCGCTGGCGGGGCTCAGCCTGCGGTTCCGGCCGTGGCAGATGCGGCGCATCCGGGAGGACGAGGAGCTGGCGGCGCGGATTTTTTATGGCAGCGATTTGCCGGTGCCGGCGAGCGGGCTGGTGCTGGCGGCGCTGGGCATGATCGGGTGGGGAGACTACGCGGAGTCTCGCCGGCACCCGTTGACTCAGGCGCGCGATCTGATGCTGAAACGCGCGCTGGGCTTTCGGCCGGAGAGCGAGACGCGGCTGGCGGAGGTGATGGCTGAGCTGGCGCGGCGGGGGCGGCGAGGTTGAGGGGCTTAACCTTAAAACCGCGGATTGGCGTACTGTCGCTTCGCTCGAAACGCAGCATAAGCGCTGATTCCACGGCGTTACGGATTCTCGAAATTTTTGCGCTTCGACTGTGAGAACCACATTTATATTTTATTAGTAAATATTTGCATATTAGATCTATGCGTAAATTTAAACGTTAAATACAAATGCACTTTTGGGGTAAGGGGGACTTAGCCCAGGGGGCATCTCGGGGAGGTAGGGCCAAAGATACCCCCAGGCACAAGGGGACGGCGGCGCTTTCCCATAAGGCTGAAGCCAAGCTCGATCTTTCTCTTTGGACGCGTCCGGCGACGTGGCCGGGATCGGTGTGGCTTCCGCCCCTAACACGATGAAATCCACCACCACCCACAACGAAGAGTGCATTGATGTCTGCAACAGCCTGCTGCGCGGCGAACTCTCCGCCGTCGAGACCTACAATCAGACGATTACCAAGTTTGAAGGCGATCCCGCAGTCGGCACGCTAATCCAAATGCGCGGGGAGCACCAACGCGCGGTCGAACTGCTGCGCACGAACGTCACCCAAATGGGAGGAACGCCCTCGACCGACTCCGGTGCGTGGGGCATCTTCGCCCAAGCGTCGCAGGGCGTCGCCAAGCTGTTCGGCGAATCCTCCGCCTTGAAGGGCTTGCAGCAAGGCGAGGAACACGGCCGCGAGGAGTACGAGGACGCCCTCGATGACGACGACGTGATGCCCGCCTGCAAGGAGATGATCCGCAGCGAGTTGCTGCCTCACACGCAACGCCACATCGCCACGCTTAAAGGCTTGGCCAAAGTACACTAGCCCCAGTCCGCACCCGGGGGCCCCAAGTGCCCCAGGTTCCTGACGATGCCCTCAGCCGCCTCGCCGCCGCCTCCGACCGCGCTTTGCGGGTCGGACGGCGGCGTAATTTTTCGGCAGCCACCGCGCTACCCCGAGTTCGGCGTTCCTGAAGTTAAGTGACTGATAGTGAACGCTAAGTTTTCGAAAGGCACTACAGGAATTGATTTTTCTCATATTGGGCAAAAGTTGTGGCTCATCCGGAGCGCGATCTTGGGCATCCTGCGTGATCCCGGACGCTATGGGCTCGCGTTACGAGAGCGGGAGGGTAGTGCGGTATTTGGGGCAGTCGGCGATGTGGATGCCGAGTTGGTTGTAGATTGCTTGTTGGATTTGG
>JBBRHC010000127.1:0-9575 GCA_038223295.1 Opitutales bacterium | reverse complement strand
ACATCGCCGACTTCCCCAAATACCGCACTACCCTCCCGCTCTCGTAACGCGAGCCCATAGCGTCCGGGATCACGCAGGATGCCCAAGATCGCGCTCCGGCTGAGCCACAACTTTTGCCCAATATGAGAAAATCAATTCCTGTAGTGCCTTTCGATAACTTAGCGTTCACTGTCAGTCACTTAACTTCAGGAACGCCGAACTCGGGTTAGGCCTCCGTGCTGGGTGTCTGCGACGGTGGCGGCTAGGCGGTCACGGATGTTAGCCTCTTCGGGGGTTTTGGCGGGGCCGCTTGCCACGCGTAGTATCAGCTGCCAGCCACGGCCCACGAGCGAAGGTGAGCGTTCTCCGCAGCCCGTTGTTCAGCAGTAACCCCGGTTGGGTATTCGCCCTCCCCTTAACCCCCTCCCGGCCCGATCTCCGGCAAAATCCAGTTTCCTATCAGTAATACAAGACCGTGGTCGCAGATGAATCAGCGGCTAATCATCTGCGACTTCGCTTTATTGCACTTTGGCTTGACACAAAGCAGGAGCGGAGCCATAGCACGCTTTGCAACTATATACCAGGAAAAATCTTACCCATGATCACAAGAATATTATTTATTGCGCTTGCTATGTTTTATTCAGTTTCACGTGCGCAGCCTATAGATGTATCTGATGTCATATCAAGCATCCCCTGGATCGGCACTTACCGCGTGCAGCGCGATGCCTCGCAATTGAGACCAGAGGGTTGGAAAAATTTCCCCTCAGACTTTGCAGACGTAACAATGGCCGGACCTGCAATTTACTGTGTTCCGTCAAAAACAGAGGGGGGCGATCAAAATCAATTTTACTCCATGCCAGAGTTCTGGAATGGCGAGTTAGGCTTCACTATAGATAGGGCAAACAATACTATTTATGCTTTTGGCAGGGAGCAACGGGAGAAGCCTGGCCATCATGTAGTCAAACTAGTCAATTTATATTATTCCCTAACTCCTGCTCGCTACAAAGATTGGACATTTACTTCTAAGTCGTTTGATCAAAATTCATCGACAGCTACCATTTTACTAGAGAAAAATACGGGGCAAGATGGCGGGAAAATAGTTGCTGAAATCAAGTTCACCAAAGAAAATATTCGAGAGGTTAATATCGAATATCTAACTAAGGTTAAGGAGGGACTAGAGTCTACAGCTAGAATAAAGTGGCAATTGAAAGCCCTGGAGACCCGCAGCCTGCCGAGCCTTTTGAGTATTACAATGGGGCAGCGGTTCACGGTTGAGGATTATCGATTGCCCGTCCCGTTCCGCTACTCTGTAATTGATAAAATCCCCCCCCTCGAAATGTTGCGAGTGCTACAAGAAGATTCAGACGCTGCGCTTATGTATGAAAAAAGCGTGCTAAGCAGTAAGTGAGAAATTATAATCCGTGAAGATACAATTTCATATCGCTTGGCTTATAATCGCCTCTACCCTACACTCCGCAGAATATATCAAGTGGGACCAAGATGATCTTTTCTTCGAAGTCCCGACCGGTAGACAAAAGGTGTCTTTTTCATTTCCTTTTACAATAGAGCAGTCAATCAGGATCGTTCGCTTTCGAGAGGCTACAAAATCATGTAGTTGCACCGAATTTAAAATGCCGGACGGCGATTTAAAGCCTGGCGCGAAAGGTAATGTTGAAGGGATGGTTGAGGTCGCCGGTCTTCAGGATGTGGCGAATGTCAGCATAGTTTTGCTAGGTGACGTTATCACCGACAAAGACATTGATAAGACCAGGCATTCTTGTTTGGCGTCAAGGCTCATCACCGACCTTAAAAACAGTTAAGATTGAAGTTCGTAAGTCCTATTCAGCATTGCACAAGCTATCGATTCAACAAGTAGCTGAAACAGAGCTTGAAGCAAATCTTACGGAAGAGGATCAGGGTCGAGCATTTACCTTGGATATTGCCCCGAAATCGACCAGAACCGAGAAACAAGGCAAAATTGAGTTGGTTGCCATTGGACAAAATATGGAGGAAACCCATTATTACATCCACTGGGTTATTAGATAATATCAAGGTGCAACAGGATTAAGATATATGAAATTCCGCGTTTCGCTACTGCTCTGCGGTTCCGTTTTTCTAGCCGTAGGCAGTAGCTTGCTTAGGGATTCCCTCCATCACTCTTTGATTCATTTTCACCTCCGTGAGATTACGCCTCATGACATCGCTCTATATTCAAGGGGGTTGTTAATAATTGATGTGCGCCCAAAGGAAGACTGGCTGGATGGACATATTCCGAATGCTATTTCATTCGACCCTAAGCAATGGAACGAGTCTATCAGTGAATTCCTGATTGCATGGCACCCTAATGATCGGGTTGTAGTATATTGCGGCGGTCAAAACTGTGGCTTGAGCAAAGATGTCTCTATCAAGTTAATTTCCGACTTACCTGACGCTGATATCTTCATGCTTAAAGGCGGTTACTCTTCCTGGTTGGCTTATAATGCCAGAGATAAGACGTCGTCATGATTAATATTCGCGCATATTGTCTGATTTGGCTACTTGGTAGTCATTCCGTTCTTTTTTTGAACGCGGAATTAGTCACATACACTCCCCCTCAAACTGCTAATCTCACTAAAGCCGAATTATATTACGAAACGTCATTGCCGTCCACTAACGGTGTAATCGTGCTTGTGCCAGGTATGAACGGCGATGGCCGCATACTTGTTTCCGAGAAAGCATGGCTTGAGTTTGCCACAACCCGAGGCCTAGCGCTAGTAGGGGTATCGTTTGCCTCACCTCCGTCACTCCTCTACGGAAATCCCGCCAAGGGCTATTACTATCCTGAACAAGGCTCCGGCGAAGCCCTTATTGCTGGTTTAAGGAAAATCTACGGGAACGACGTTAGGATTTTATTATATGGATTTTCGGGCGGTGCGCAGTTTGGCAGTCGCTTTGCCGAACTCTACCCCGACCGGATGCTGGGATGGGCCGCTTACTCTGCCTCATTCTGGAAAGCTCCTGTTTCCGCTAACCTAACCACTTCACCCGGCATCGTCGCATGTGGTGAGTTCGACGCTGAGCGTTACGGCCCCTCCTTCGCCTATTTCCAACAGGGCCGCCGTAAGGATGCCCGCTGGACTTGGGTCAGCTAACCCCCTCCCGGCCCGATCTTCGGCAAAATTCAGTTTCCTATCAGTAAAGCGCCCGCTGCGCGCCAGTATTACGAATCGGTTGATCTCTTCCATTGGTGTTACGTTTTCCCAGGGCATATCGCCCTTTTGTGTAACCCATCTCCCCGGACAGAGTGTCACCTATCTCGCCGGATCGAACCAGGGAGCGGCGAAAAGAAGGTGCCGTTGTAAACGCGCACTCAGGCTTCGACCGTGGCTAGAGCGCACCCTTGCGGACTTGAAGGATGTAGTGGCCCTTCACGGCTCGCCCCTCGGGGACGCGTGCCCGTCGGGCCGCGTTTAGATCGAGTTCGTGTCCCTCCCGGGAGAACCATTTTCGTCAACAATGTTATGGTCCGGTCACGAACGGGTTAAAATGCGACTCCTGCTCCGCGCGTCGGTTGACAAGGGGGAGGGCGCGAAAGATGGAATGCGCTGGATGCTCCTCTTTGGCGTGAAAAAGTATTCGGTAAAGGCCCTGCCGTGCGCTGCCGCAACGCGACGGTTTCGTGAGCGTCTTCCTGCGCCCGCTCTGCTCGCCGTTCATTCTCAGCCTGAGAAATCTCCATGAAACACCTTCGTTCGCGGCCGCCCCTTCTCTGCTTCGCCCGCGGTTTCCGCGCCGCTTTTCCTTGGCTGTGTCTCTTCTTCGCCGCGCTTCCCGCTCGCGCACTTTTTGTCCAACAAATCCCGCTCGCTGTTGGCTGGAACGCCATCCACCTAGAGGTCGAGCCCGATGACCTGTCGCCGGCTGCCGTCTTCGGCGCCCCAGAGATCGAGATGGTCTGGACCTTCGGCGACGCCGACGGCGCGCCTGAGTTTATCGTCAATCAAGACGAGTTGCCCTGGAACACGCCCGGCTGGGCCGTCTTCGTGCCCCGCGGCGAGGCCGCCGCGGTCAGCACCCTGGCCTCCGTCTCCGGCGGGCGTTGTTATCTGGTCAAGACCAGCGCCGCGACCACGCTCTCCGTCGCCGGCAGGCCGGTGAACCGTACCGTCTTTTGGCGCACCGGTCGCTTCAACCTCGTCGGGCTCCCTGCCGATCCGGCGACTTCGCTGCCGTTCGACGATTTCCTCGGCGCGCGACCGGCCGGCGGCGGCCCGAGCGGCCTGCGCGCCTACCAACTCGGAGCCGACGGGCGCTGGACCCTCATCGCCAACCCCGGCGCCGCCGGCCCGCAACGCGGGCGGGCGTATTGGATTTTCCACGACACCCGGGTCGCCCGCTCCGGCCCCTGGTCCCTCGATGAGGTCTCGCTCTCGGGCGTCGATTTCGACGCCTCCCGCACCGTCCAACCTATCAGGCTTACCAACCACACCGACTACGCCCTGACCGGTCTCCAGCTGCGCGCCGAGGCGGCGCCGCTGCTCTACGACGCCGGGCTCGACCCCGCGCGGCCCGACGCGCGGTGGCGGGACTTGGCCGAGTTTGCCGGTTCCGTCCCGAGTCGCGCCGCTCGCGACCTCGTGCTCGGCCTCTCCCGCGCCCCCGGCGACACGGGCTTCGACGAGGTGCTCACCGTGCGCGGGGGCGGCCAGCTTCTCCGCCTGCCCCTGCGCGCCGCGCCCACCCGCGGCCACGCTGGCCTCTGGGGCGGCGAAGTCCGCGTCACCCATGTGAGCTACGCCAACGGCGCTAGCCCGACCACGCCCGTGCCGACGCAGGATCCCTTGGCCTTCCGCATTCTCCTCCACGTCGGCACCACGCCCGTCGGGGGCGCGCCCGCGTCCGCCCGCTTGCTCAAGGAGGTTTACGTCGTCGGCCAGCCTGTGGTGGGCGTGCCCGGGGCGGTGGTCCCCGCCCTGGTCGCCGACTCTTCGCTGCTGCCGACCTACCAGGGGATCAGCAATCGCCAAGGGCGACAAGTGGGCTACCGCCTGAGCGCGATCACCTATGATTTTCCTACGCCCACCCTGAACCTCACCGGCCAGTTTGGCGGCCAGCTGGCGGGCAGCTTAGTGATCGCTCCCTCGGGTGCCCTGCACCCGTTCCGCCACCGCTATCATCCGGAGCACGACAATCTCAGCCCGGAATTGTCGCCCATGCCGGCCGATTTCCCCGGTCATCTGCGCGAGGTCTGGGAGATGCGTCGCGCCTTCATCCTCGATTTCGACGATGCGACGGCGGGCGACCCGCAGGACGGCCCGGGCCGTCTCGACGGCGAATACCGCGAGGTGCTCACCGGCGCCCACCGCGAGCCCATCCACCTCAGCGGCCGGTTCACCCTGCGTCGGATCAACGCCATCGCGGACCTGCAGTGAGCCACGCCCGCCCGCCCCTCGACGCTTTCCGCCCGCTAGCCCGCCCATGAACATTCCCGCCCGCTTCTTCGCCCTCGCCGCCGTTGCCTGCGGCCTCGCTCCCGCCGCCGTCGCCCAGGTGCCGGGCGACGCCTTCTCCCGCAAACTCGACGGCAGTGCCCACGAGTGGGTGCTCGCCAGCACCACCGACGAGGCGGGCAACCACTACGTTGTCGGTGCCACCACCTCGTCCGACTTCGCCTCGACCCGTTATCTCGACGCCAATAGCGACGGCTTGGCGGAATCCCAGGCGGCCGAGCTCGTCGCCGCCGGCGGCACCGCCGGTTCCTACCAGGGCGGTACCGATCTCTTTGTGGTCAAATACGACCACCTCGGAGCCCTCGTCTGGGCGCGGATCGCCGGCGGTCAGGGCGACGATGCGGCCACCGGCGTCGTGGTGGACACGGACGGACGCGTATTCATCTCAGGATACATATCCGGCTCGGCCACCTTCGGCAGCCAGATCATCGGCGCTAACCTCGGCTCCAGCGGGGTGGCCTCGACCGCGACCAATCTTTTCGTCGCCCGGCTCGACGATAACGGGCTCTGGAGGGACGTCACTCCCATGCCCCTGCGCGCCGAGGTCCGCAAGGGCCCCGAGCCCACGTCCACCCCGGTCACCGGCCAGACGCTTTCGGGCGTGCGGCTCGCCACCGGTCGCCTCGATTCGCTCTCCGCGCCCGGAAACCTCGTGGGGCGCAGCCTCGCGCTCGTCCCACAGTCCACCTCCCAGCTCGGCGCCGGCGAGCTGGTGCTCTACCTCAAGGGCGAGTTTATCGACACTTTGGTTTCCGGCCCCGTTCCCGACACTGGCGAGACCTGGACCTGTCGGCTCGGGCTCAATACCGCCTCGGCTCCCGCGCACGAGGTTTCCCGCCTTTCTCGGGTCGGCAGCGCGGGCGCGATCTCCACCCACACCGGCGCCTGGGCCTTCGCGACCAAGATCACCTACCGCGCCACCCCGGTCGTCGGGCAGGCGACCTGGACCTGGGATTGGCTGCAGCCGGTCAGCGCCGCGCGCACCGCTAACGATTACACCAGCATCACCCAGATCGTGACCAGCGAGCAGCCGGGCGGCCTCGTTTACTTCAGCGGTTTCTGGCAAGGCGTGCTCCAGGCGGGCACCGCCCACGATTCTGGCGGCAAGGTCGCTGGCTTCGTCGGCGCGCTCCAGCCCGATGGCAGCAGCGCCTTCCTTTCCCGCGTCACCGGCGAGGCCACGGCCAACACTCTCGTGCCCGACGGCGCGGGCGGTCTGCTCGTCGCAGGCAACCTCTACAACAAACAAGTCGCCTCCTTCGCCCCGCGCTCCGGCGGCGGCACGCTCGCGCTCACGCCCACGCAGACCGGCGCTTTCAACACCGCCCCCTTCCTCGCCCGCCTCTCGCCCTCCGGTGCCTTCCTCTGGGCGCAGACCTCCGCCGGCTCGGGCGAGGCCACCGCCCAGTCCCTCGTGCGCAAGCCCTCCGGGGAATTTTTCCTTGGCGGTGCCTTCGTCGGGAGCGTCACCCTTGGCACCAACGCCCGCCCGCTCTCCGCCGAGCCCGCCGCCCCCCCCGCCCGCGCGGCCTACGTCGTCGGCCTCGCGCTTGAGATCTCCGGCGCGCGGGTGGACTGGGCGCGCGAATCGCGCTCCTCCACGTCCGGCTCCCCCGAAGTCCACACCGCGCACCTCGATCTCAACGCCCTGCAAACCCTCTACTGGCACGTCGCCAGCGGCGGGCGCACCCTCATCGAGCCGCGGGGCTCGGGCCTCGTCGGTAAGTATTATAAATCCGACCTCGTGCCCGTCACCACCCAGACGGTCCATTATTCTTTTGGCCTCGATTCACGCGTGCGAGTGCAATTTTACAGCTTAGTTCAGACCCAGGACGCCTCTTCAACGAGGAACACGTTTAATTTTACGACCGGGACTCCGACGGGGACTGTGAACCTCGAACCACAGTTGTTTTCGAATGCGAATCCGGTGGTCACCTTGGTCGCGCCGACGGGACACGAGTTTGTGCTGCCACCGGTGGCCTTCGATACCGGTTATCGTAACCTTCACTATAACGGCACCGTAAATGTGGCGCATCTCAACATTCCACGAGACGGGCGCTCGTGGAGCGTTCGGGTGCAAAATCCGACGTCCGAAACCACGATCACAAATTTTGTGACGTATCAGATGTATTGGGAGGTTCGAGATATAGATGACGTTACCACGCTTAATATTCACGTTGATTCGTTTCAGGCTACGCCGAGCGGATTCGCGGTCCTAGCCGGTCAGACTTCCACCGCCACGGTTACGCCACCCGTTCTCCTCGCCCGCACTCCGCCACTCACCGGCCCGGTCCAGAAAACCCAGATCGACGGCCCGATCGATTTCAACTGGGGCACCGGCGGGCCACTGCTGCAAACCGACTACTTTTCCGTCGAATGGACCGGGTGGTTGGTCGCGCCTGCGACCGGCGACTATCGGTTCCGCTCGAACAGCGACGGTGGCTCCTCCTTGGAAGTAAACAACGTCAGCTTTTTCAACGCCCTGCTCGGCGGCGTGCCAATCAACCTCACCAGCGGACAGTTCTACCTCGTGGCCGGGCAGGCCTACCCGATTCGCTACACCATGGCCGAATTGCTCAACAACGCCCGCGCGAGCCTGAGCTGGTTTCTCCCCGGACAAGTTACCTCCGAGATCATTCCCGCCACCGCCCTTTTCCCTGAGCAGCCGCTGCTTCCTCCCGCGCTCACCTCCATCAGCCTCAGCTCCCGCGGCGCGGCCGATACCGTCGTCCGTTCCGGCGTCGTCCAGTTCAGCCTCCGCCCGTCGGACGGTCGCCTCGAGCGTGAGTTTCTCCACTGGCAGGAGTTAATCGTCGGCGACCGTATCGCCCGCCCGCCGGGCACCCACGTCGGCGCGACTCTACCGTTTGTCAGCTACCCGGCCGGCGTCTCCACCGGCCAGGGCACCCCCGTGCTGCGCTCGACGTATGACTTTGAGCACTACGCCGCGGGCGCCACCCGCGCGCGGCTCCTCTTCCCGCTCACTGCGGATCAGGCCGTGCTCAAGCCGCGCCGCGAGGGCGTCGCCGCCGCCATTCGTTGGCCCGCCCATCGCGCCGAGGGGCTGATCGACTACGTTTACGGCGACGGCATCCCGCCCGTGGATCTCGCTCCCCTCGGTTCCACCCTCGAGTTTGCGCAGCTCCAATACGTTTCAGCTGTCCCCGCGCACGTCACCGTCTCCGCCAAGCTGCTCCAGACCAGCGCCGACGGCTACGCCACCCTCCGCTTCACCCCCGCCGGGTCTGGCCTCGGCCAGACCGCGCCCATCCTGCGCGCCGCGCTCGCCCGCCACTGGACGCAGCGGCTCGACACCGCAGCCGCCACCATCGGCACCACCATCGATCCCCCGGCCGACGCCCTCGCCGAGACCGTCGCCGGTCGTCCCCGCACCGGCCACGTCATTCGCCCCCGCGCCCGCTATGACGTTACCCCGGCCGTCTATGATCGCGCCGCCCGCCTCGGCCAAATCATCCCGGTCAACTTGGCCAACCCTTCCACGCCCGCCGAGCAGCTCGACGTCGCCTGGTATCGCCGCTACGACGACACGCTCCTCGCACCGTCCGCCCACGTCGTCGAGACCGTCAAGGGCGGCCCGACCACCGACGAGGTGCAACGCATCGAGCTGCGCGATGCCGCCGGCGGCACCTTTACCCTCAGCTTCGCCCATCCCGGAGAGCCCGCCCGCACCAGCATGCCCTTGCCTTTCGATGCCAGCGCCGCCCAGGTCCGGGACGCTTTTGAGATGATGTTCGCGGACGAGAGCCCCGTCGTCACCGGCCCTGCTGGCGGTCCTTGGGTGATCGATATCGGCAACGACGATATGGTCACCTCCCGCGCCGACCTCGCCCCGCTTGAAGTCGATGTTTCCGGCCTCACTCCTCACACCACCGACCTCTCCGGCCGCATCGACTGGCCCTACCTCGCGGTCCACTACGCCGTCTCCTGGCCCACGACCGCGACCACGCCCGCGCTCGAGCGCCTCACCCTCGCCAGCGAACTCGGTTCCGAGGGCAAGGGCGCCGACGGCGTGCCCCAGCGCCAGTTCGTTTCCGCCACCGAGCTCGGCCTCGCGATCTATCACCAGCCCGACCGCACGCTCCCCGG